>CAZQYK010000523.1:0-3114 GCA_964597285.1 uncultured Spirochaetales bacterium | reverse complement strand
GGCGAGTACGCGGAGGTCGGCCTGCTGCCGATGGGCACCGGCAGCGACTTCGCGCGCTCGCTCGGCCTTCCGCGCGACCCGGCCGCGGCGCTCGAGGCACTCGTCGGCGGGCGCGCGCGGAAGGTCGACGCCGGCCGCGCGCGCTACACCGGCCGCGACGGCGTGCCGCGCACCTCGCACTTCCTGAACGTCGCGAGCTTCGGCGTCAGCAGCCGCACCGTCGAACTCGCGCGCCGCGCGCCGCGTTGGCTCGGCGCCGGACCGGCCTTCGCGATCGGCGCCGCGTGGGCGCTCTTCGCCGAGCGCGCGTCGCGCATCGCGCTGCGCGTCGACGGCGAGGCCGTGCTCGACGCGCCGGCGGTGCTCGTCGCGGTCGCGAACGGCCGGCGCTTCGGCGGCGGCATGCCGATCGCGCCCGAGGCCGCGCTCGACGACGGCCAGCTCGACGTCGTGCACGTCGCGGCGCTGCCGGCGCTCCGCCTCGTCGCGAAGCTGCCGAAGCTCTACCGCGGCACCCACCTCGCCGACCCGGTGGTGCGCGCCTTCCGCGGCGCCTGCGTCGAGGCCGACGCGCCCGACGGCCCGGTGCCGATCGAGCTCGACGGCGAGCCGCTCGGCTCGCTGCCGGCGCGCATCGACGTGCTCGCCGGAGCGCTGCGGCTGATCGGCCCGGCCTCCCAGTGAGCGGCCTGCTCGACGCGGTGCGCGAGGGCTGCGAGCGCGTCGCGGCGGGAGCGCGCTCGGTGCGCATCGACGACGCGGCGCTCGAGCGCTGGGTCGCGCGCGAGACCCTCGAGCCGCCGGCGCCGAGCGTCGATCCCGCGCACCACCGCCTCGCCGACGCCGACGCGACGCTCGCGTACGTCGTGACGCTCGACGCGGTCAACTTCGGTTCCGGCTGGTTCCCGGTGCTGCGCAAGGATCCGGGCCGGTCGGGCTACCTGACGATCGCCGGCCGTCTGCGCGAGCGCTTCGAGCGCGACGGCCCGTGGAGCGCCGCCGAGCTGCGCGCGACGACGCCGGAGGGCTGCGCCGACTGGCTCGGCCAGCGCGGCAACGCCGCCGTCGCCGACCTGATGGCGCTCTTCGCGCGTGCGCTGCGAGACCTCGGCGGCTGGCTCGACGAGCGCCACGGCGGCTCGTTCGCCGCCGCGGTCGCGTCGGCCGGCGGCAGCGCCGAGCGCCTCGCCGAGGCGCTCGCCGAGATGCCGCTCTACCGCGACGTCGCCGCGTACGGCGGGCGCGAGGTGCCCTTCTACAAGCGCGCGCAGCTGTGCGCGTCGGACCTCGCGCTCGCGTTCGGCGGCGACGGGCCGGGCCGCTTCGCCGACCTCGACCGCCTGACGATCTTCGCCGACAACCTCGTGCCGCACGTGCTGCGCCGCGACGGCGTGCTCGTCTACGCGCCGGCGCTCGCCCGGCGCATCGCGCGCGAGGAGCTGCTCGCTCCCGGCTCGCCGGAGGAGGTCGAGATCCGCGCGCTCGCGCTCGTCGCGGTCGAGCGCGCCGTCGCTCGGCTGCGCGCGCAGGGCGCCGAGGCGAGCGCGCAGGACCTCGACCACCGGCTGTGGAGCCGCGGCCAGTCGCCGGCGATCAAGGCGCACCCGCGGCACCGCTGCCGCTCGCCCTACTACTGATGCCCGTCGCGGAGAGACGCGTGATCGACCCGACGCTGATCGTCCTGCTCGCGCTGCTCGCCGGGCTCGCCGCGCTCGCGTGGTCGCAGGGCGGCGTCGAGCTCGTGCGCCGCGGCCTCGGCTCGGGCTGGGGCATGCTGCTGCGCTTCGGCCCGGTGATCGTCGTCTCGTTCCTCGCCGCCGGCTTCGCCGACCTGCTGCTGCCGCGCGACTGGGTGCGCGCGCAGCTCGGCGCCGAGTCGGGGCTGCGCGGCCTGCTGCTCGCGACCGGCGCCGGCGTCCTGACTCCGGCCGGGCCCTTCGTGTCGCTGCCGATCGCGGCGGTGATGATCCGCACCGGCGCCGGCGCTGGGCCGGTCGTCGCGTTCCTGTCGGCCTGGTCGCTGCTCGCGCTGCACCGGCTCGTCGCCTGGGAGATCCCGATCCTCGGCTGGCGCTTCGCCGCGCTGCGCTACGCGTGCTGCGTCGCGCTGCCGCTGCTCGCCGGCTGGATCGCGCGGGTTCTCACCCGCTAGGCGGTTGCTGGAACGCGACCCCCTACGGACGTTGCTGCGCTCCAGCAGAAGGCTTCCGAGGCGATGGGTCGCGTGCTCAAGACCCTGGGCATCGCCTTCCAGGCCGTTCGAGCCTCGACCGCCACTCCTGGGGCGGGCGAAGGCCCGGCGCCGGATGAGGCTCTCGAGGGTGGTGCGGCTCGATCCGGCGTCCTCGGGACGGTGGTTCGATGGGTGGCGGTGGAGGCCGGCGGCCGACGGGCCGGGTCCGCCTCTCGCTGGCGGCGCTCCGGTGGCGCCGGCGCGCTTCTGGCTCTTGACGGAGGGCTGGCGCGGGCGCGGGCTGCTGGTGCCGGACGAAGTGCCGGGGAGCGGTGCTCGGCGCAGCGGCCGGGCGCGCACGGCGGGTCTGGCGTCCGGATCGGCCTAGCGGCTAGGCGGCCGCGCGAGCGCGGCGATCGCGTCGGCGATCGCGTCGCGGTCGGCGTCGTCGAGGTACGGCGCGTGGAGTGCCTCGCGTGCCGCGACGCGCACGCGCTCGGCGTCGATCTCGCGCGGCAGCGCGGGAAGGAGCTCCGCGACCCGCTCGCCGATCCGCAGCAGCGCCGGCCGCAGCTCGGCGTCGAGGTCCGGAGGATCGGCGGGGCGGAACGCGGGGTCGCCGGCCGCGCGGCGCTGCACGCGCACGGCCGCGTCGATCTGCGCGCGGAAGAGCGCGCGCACGGCGGCCTCGGGCGGTGCGTTGCGCCCCGCGCGCGCCGCTGCCGCGCGCACCGAGGCAACCGCGTGGTCGAGCACGCGCGCCTCGCGCTCGGGCACGACGAGCGCGGCGCCGCGGCTCTGCTTCGCGACGCCGACCCACGGCATCAGCGACAGCCGCTCGTCGAGCGCCGCGAGCAGCGCCGCGAGCGGCTCGGCGGTCGGGGGCCCGGCGGCGCCGAGCCACTCGGCGCGCAGCCGCGCGAGCGTGCCGTCGGCCTCGC
>CAZQYK010000522.1:0-3386 GCA_964597285.1 uncultured Spirochaetales bacterium | reverse complement strand
GCGTGCACGGCATCCCGCTCGCGCGCGTGCACTTCCACGAGGTCGGCGCGGTCGACGCCGTCGTCGACGTCGCCGGCGCGGCGATCGGCCTCGCGCGCCTCGGCGTCGAGCGCGTCACCGCGAGCCCGCCGGCGCTCGGTCACGGCAGCGTCGAGACCGCGCACGGGCGCCTGCCGCTGCCGGCGCCGGCGACGCTCGAGCTGCTGCGCGGCGTGCCGACCGTTCCGGCGCACGTCGCCGGCGAGACCGTGACGCCGACCGGTGCCGCGATCCTGCGCGGCGTCGTCGACGAGTTCCGCGAGCTGCCCGCGATGACGATCGAGGCGATCGGGCACGGCGCCGGCGGCGAGCGCGACGGCGGGCCCCCGAACGTGCTGCGCGCCGTGCTCGGCCGCGCCGACGGCGCGACGGCCGACCGCATCGCCTGCCTCGAGACGAACCTCGACGACCTCGTTCCCGAGCACTTCGAGTTCCTGATGCAGCGCCTGTTCGAGGAGGGGGCGCTCGACGTTTCGCTGCAGCCGCTGCAGATGAAGAAGAACCGGCCGGGCATCCTCTTGCGGGTGCTCGCGCGGCCGGCCGACAAGCTCGCGCTCGCCCGCCGCCTGTTCGCCGAGTCGACGGCGATCGGCGTGCGCGTGTCCGAGGTCGACCGCGTCGTGCTGCGCCGCGAGGTGCGGCGCGTCGCGACGCAGTACGGTCGCATCGCCGTCAAGCTCGCCTGGGATCCCGACGGCGCGGCGACCTTCTCGGCCGAGGTCGACGACTGCGCGCGCGCGGCGCGCCGCCACTCGGCGCCGCTGCGCGAGGTGGTGCGCGCGGCCGAGGACGCGGCGCGCGCGGACGCGGAGAAGCGGCGACGGTGCGCTCGGCCGCGCCGCGCGTCGACGCCGACGCCTTCGACCTCGGCGGCGGTCGCGACGCCGCGCTGTGTCTGCACGGGCTGACCGGGACGCCCTACGAGGTGCGTCCGCTCGGCGAGGCGCTCGCGCGCCGCGGGCTGCGCGCGCTCGGCCCACTGCTGCCCGGCCATGGCGCCGACGCCGAGACGCTCGCGCGCGCGACGCACGCCGATTGGATCGACGCCGCTCGCGACGCCCACCGCCGGCTGCGCGAGGCGCACGAGCGCGTGCACGTGGTCGGCCTCTCGCTCGGCGGGCTGCTCGCGCTTTGGCTGGCCGCCGAACGCGACGTCGACGCGCTCGCAGTGGTCGGGACCCCGCTGCGGCTGCGCTCGCGCTGGGCTCGGCTACTGCCGGTGGCGCGCCGCGTCGTGCCCTTCGTCGAGAAGCACTCCGGTTCGGACATCCGCGACGCCGCGGCCCGGGCCCGGCATCCGAGCCTGAGGGTGATGCCCCTCGCCAGTGCCCACGAGCTGACCCGCCTCCAGCGGCGCGTCCGGCGCACGCTCGGCCGCGTGCAGGCGCCGATCCTCGTCGCCCACGGTGCGCTCGACGCGACCGCCGATCCCGACGACGCGCGCCGCATCGCGGGCCTCGTGGCCTCGCCCGAGCGCGAGCTGCTGTGGCTGCCGAACTCCGGGCACGTCGCCCCGGTCGACCACGACGGCGAGCGCCTGGCCCGGGCCGTCGCAGACTTCTGCACGCGACCCCGCCCGGCGCTGCGCTGAGTCGCCCTCGACCCCGCCCGGTACTGCGCTGAGTCGCCCTCGTCCCCGGCAGGTGCTGCGCTAAGTTGCCGGCTGCCCGGAACGGGCACCACGGATGGAGAGGGGTCTAATGAGTGCACTGCCGAAGGCGGTCGTGAAGCGCGTCTTGACGGAGCATGCGGGTGGCATGCGGGTGTCCGGTTCGGCGCTGGAGAAGGCGGTGGAGGCGGCCGAGGACTACCTCGCTCGGCTCGCGCGCGCCGCGAACCAGTCGGCCGAGGGCAACAAGCGCAAGACGTTGATGGATGCGGACATCGCCAGCGCGCGCAGCCAGGTGGGCTGACGGAGTCCGTCTCGAGAGTTCCGCGGTCCCGCGCACGGGCGCGGGACGAGAAGGGCCCCGGGGCACGTGCCCCGGGGCCCTCGTGATTCCAGGCCCTTCGGTCGGCCCTACATCATGCCGGGCATGCCGCCGGGCATGCCGCCCGGCATGCCGCCGCCGGCGCCCTTCTCCTCGGGCTTCTCGGCGACCATCGCCTCGGTCGTCAGCAGCAGCGACGCGACGCTCGCCGCGTTCTGGATCGCCGTGCGCACGACCTTGGTCGGGTCGATCACGCCGGCCTTGAGCAGGTCTTCGTACTCCTCGGTGCGCGCGTTGAAGCCGAACGCGCCCTTGGAGTTCTTGACCTTGTCCACGACGATCGAGCCCTCGACGCCCGCGTTCTCGGCGATGCGCCGCAGCGGCTCCTCGACCGCGCGCCGGACGATGTTCACGCCCGCCTTCTGCTCCTCGTTCTCGCCGAGGCCCTCGAGCACCCGCTGGCAGCGCAGCAGCGCGACGCCGCCGCCGGGAACGATGCCCTCCTCGACGGCCGCACGCGTCGCGTGCAGCGCGTCCTCGACGCGGGCCTTCTTCTCCTTCATCTCGGTCTCGGTCGCCGCGCCGACCTTCACGACAGCCACGCCACCGACCAGCTTCGCGAGGCGCTCCTGGAGCTTCTCGCGGTCGTAGTCGGAGGTGGTGTCCTCGATCTGATTGCGGATCTCGTTGCAGCGCCCCTCGATGTCGCTCTTCTTGCCGGCGCCGTCGATGATCGTCGTGTTGTCCTTGTCGATCACGATGCGCTTGGCCTTGCCGAGGTCCTTCAGCGTCACGTTCTCGAGCTTCAGGCCGAGCTCCTCGGCGATCACCTGCCCGCCGGTCAGGATCGCCATGTCCTGGAGCATCGCCTTGCGTCGGTCGCCGAAGCCCGGGGCCTTCACCGCCGCGACGCTGAGTGTGCCGCGGATCTTGTTGACGACGAGCGTCGCGAGCGCCTCGCCCTCGATGTCCTCGGCGACGATCAGCAGCGGCTTGCCCTGGCGCGCCACCTGCTCGAGCAGCGGCAGCAGGTCCTTCATGCCGCCGATCTTCTTCTCGTGGAGCAGGATCACCGGTTCCTCGAGCACCGCCTCCATGCGCTCCGGGTCGGTCACGAAGTAGGGCGACAGGTAGCCGCGGTCGAACTGCATGCCCTCCACCAGCTCGAGGGTCGAGTCCATCGACTTCGCTTCCTCGATCGTGATCACGCCTTCCTTGCCGACCTTCTCCATCGCCTCGGCGAGCATCTTGCCGATCGTCTCGTCGCCGTTCGCGGAGATCGTTCCGACCTGGGCGATCTCGGCGGAGTCGCGCGTCGACTTCGAGAGCTTGCCGAGCTCCTCCACCATCGCGGCCACCGCCTTGTCGACGCCGCGCTTGAGGTCCATCGGGTTCATACCCGCTGCCACCGCTTTG
>CAZQYK010000521.1:0-3813 GCA_964597285.1 uncultured Spirochaetales bacterium | reverse complement strand
GCGCGCGACGCGGTCGCGATGCACGCGCTCGTGCCCGACCCGTCGCTCTACCCGGCCGAGCCGTTCCGCCGCGCGCTCAACCGCGCGCTCGCGCGCGGCGGCCCGGAGCTGCTGCTCTACGGCAGCCCGCAGGGCGACCCGGGCCTGCGCGAGGCGCTCGCCCGCCGCATGTCGGCCGCGCGGCTTCCGGTCGACGCCGACGACCTCGTGCTCTGCCACGGCGCGACGCAGGGCATCGCGCTCGCGCTGCGCCTGTTCTGCGCGCCGGGCGACGCGGTCGCGGTCGAGGAGCCCACGTACAACAACGCGCTCGGCGCAGCGCTCGCGCTCGGGCTGCGCGCGGCGCCGGTGCCGATGCGCGACGACGGCGTCGACCTCGCGCGCCTCGAGCAGACGCTCGCGCGCCCCGATGTGAAGGCCTTCTACACGATCCCGACCTTCCACAACCCGATGGGCACGACGACGAGCCTCGCGCACCGCCGCACGCTGCTCGACACGGCGCGGCGCGCCGGCGTGCCGGTGATCGAGGACGGCTACGAGATGGACCTGCGCTTCGCCGGCACCCCGACGCCGCCGCTCGCCGGCCTCGACGCGGGCGGCGCGGTCGTGCACGTGTTCTCGTTCTCGAAGTCGCTGTTCCCGGGCGCGCGCGTCGGCGCGATCACCGCGCGCGGCGCGCGGCTGCGCGAGGCGCTGCTCGCGCTGAAGCAGGCGAGCGACCTCTCCGACGCGCTGCCGCTCCAGGCGGCGCTGGCCGAGTTCCTGACGGGCGGCGAGTACGACCGCCACCTCGCGCGGCTGCGCCGCGTGCTGCGCGGACGCCGCGACGCGCTGCTCGACGCGCTCGAGCGGCACATGCCCGACGGTGCGCGCTGGACGACGCCCGAGGGCGGCTACCAGGTCTGGCTCGAGCTGCCCGACCCGGTCGACACGCGCGACCTGCTCGCCGACGCCACCACCGCCGGCGTGCTCTTCGCGCCGGGCTCGCAGTTCCACTGCGACGGGCGCCCATCGCGGGGCCTGCGGCTCGCGTTCGCGATGGCCGACGAGGACGCGCTGCGGCGCGGCGTCGAGCGGCTCGCGCGCGTGATCGCCGCGCACCGCGGCAACGGGGCGGCCGCCGCGCCGCACGTGCCCGTCTGAACGACCCCTTCCAGGAGGATCCCCGATGACCCAGTCCAACGGAGGCGGCGCGGAGCGCCGCGACGCACAGAGCTTCGAGATCAAGGTCGGGCTCGCCGAGATGCTCAAGGGCGGCGTGATCATGGACGTGACGACGCCCGAGCAGGCGAAGATCGCCGAGGAGGCCGGCGCCGCCGCGGTGATGGCGCTCGAGCGCGTGCCGGCCGACATCCGCAAGGAGGGCGGCGTCGCGCGCATGTGCAGCATCGAGGTGATCGAGGGCATCCAGCGCACGGTGTCGATCCCGGTGATGGCGAAGGTGCGCATCGGCCACTTCGCCGAGGCCCGCGTGCTCGAGGCCCTCGGCGTCGACTTCATCGACGAGAGCGAGGTGCTGACGCCGGCCGACGAGGAGCACCACGTCGCGAAGCACGACTTCCGCTCGCCCTTCGTCTGCGGCGCACGCAACCTCGGCGAGGCGCTGCGGCGGATCGCCGAGGGCGCCGCGATGATCCGCACCAAGGGCGAGGCCGGCAGCGGCAACATCGTCGAGGCCGTGCGCCACCTGCGCGCGGTGATGGGCGAGATCCGCGCGCTCGGCGCACTCGCGACCGAGGAGCTGCCGACGCGCGCGAAGGAGCTCGGCGCGCCGCTCGAGCTCGTGCGCGGCGTCGCGCGCGACGGGCGCCTGCCGGTGCCGAACTTCGCCGCCGGCGGCATCGCGACGCCGGCCGACGCCGCGCTGTGCATGTCGCTCGGCGCCGAGGCGGTGTTCGTCGGCTCGGGCATCTTCAAGAGCGAGGACCCGGCCGCGCGCGCGCGCGCCGTCGTGCGCGCGACGACGCACTGGCAGGAGCCCGAGGAGGTGCTCGCGGCGAGCCGCGGGCTCGCCGGCGCGATGCCCGGGCTCGAGATGGAGCGGCTCGCCGAGCACGAGCGCCTCGCGAACCGGGGGTGGTAGGGGTTGGAGCCCCGCGTCGGCATCCTCGCGATCCAGGGCGACTTCGCCGCGCACGCGGCGGCGCTCGCGCGGCTCGGCGCGCGCGCCGTCGAGGTGCGCCGCGCGAAGACGCTCGGCCAGGTCGACGCGCTGATCCTGCCCGGCGGCGAGAGCACGACGATCGCGAAGGGCCTCGACCGCCTCGCGCTCTACGAGCCGCTCGCCGAGTTCGCGCGCGCCGGGCGCCCGGTGCTCGGCACCTGCGCCGGCGCCGTGCTGCTCGCGCGCGAGGTCGAGAACCACCCGGTGCGCAGCCTCGGGCTCCTCGACCTCGTCGCGGTGCGCAACGCCTACGGCACCCAGGTCGACTCGTTCTCGGCGCCGGTCGACGACGGCCCTTGGCGCGGCATGCGCTGCGTGTTCATCCGCGCGCCGCGGCTGCGCCGGCCCGGCGCCGACGTCGAGGTGCTCGCGCGCGTCGACGGCTGGCCGGTCGCGGTGCGCCAGCGAAACGTCTGGGCGACGACCTTCCACCCCGAGCTCACCGACGACCCGCGCGTCCACCGCGCGCTGCTCGACGCCGCGCTCGCCCGCCCGGACGCCGCCTGAGGTCGAGCGCGGCGCGCGGCAAGGAGGCCGACTCGGGAGTCGGCCGACGCCGGCGAGCGAAGGCGGGCCCCTGCCGGGCTACGAGCCGGCGCGCTCGACGGCGACCGCGCAGTGCTTGTACGAGGGCTGGCGCGAGTGGGGGTCGAAGCAGCGCAGCGTGAGGCGGTTGATCGCCGCGTGGTGCATCGCCGCGAAGACCGCGCCGCGGGGCACGCCGGCGAGGACTCGCGCGCGCAGCCCGGCCTCGCCGCGCCGCGAGCGCACGACGACGCGGTCGCCGTCGGAGATCCCGCGCGCTGCGGCGTCGTCGGGGTGGATTTCGAGCCGGGCCTCGCGCGGTTGGAGCTTCGCGAGCACCGCCGAGCGGGCGGTGCGCGTCCCGGTGTGCCACTGCGCCGACGAGCCGCGGCCGGTCAGCAGCGCGAGCGGATAGTCGGCGTCGGGCGTCTCCGGCGGCGGGCGCGGCGCGCCGGTGACGAAGCGCGCTCGGCCGTCGGCGTGCGGGAAGACGCCGTCGGCGAACAGGCGCCGTTCGGTCTCGGGCGCGGCGCCTTCGGGCAGCGGCCACTGGATGCCGCCGGCCTCGTCGAGCATCCGGTAGTCGCGGATCCCACCGACGTCGCACGGCCGCCCGCGCGAGAGATCCTTCAGCGCGTCGAACACGTCCTCGGGCGTCTTCCAACGCGCGAAGGGGCCGCCGCAGCCGGACGCCTCGGCGATCAGCCGGAAGATCGCGAAGTCGGCGAGCGCGCGGCCCGGCGCGCGGCGCACCTTCTTCACGAGCCCGATGCGGCGCTCGGAGTTGATGAAGGTGCCGTCCTTCTCGCCCCAGCCGGCGGCCGGCAGCACGAGGTGGGCGTGGCGCGCGGTCTCGGTGTCGGCGTACAGGTCCTGCACGACGAGGAGATCCAGCCGGCCGAGCAGCTCGCGGAAGTCGTTCTGATCGATCCACGAGTGCGCGCCGTTGGTCGCGACGACCCACAGGCCGCGGATCGCGCCGCTGCGGATCCCGTCGACGATCTGGTCGTAGGCCCAGCCGCCGTCGTCGGGGATCCGCGCGACGGGGATGCCGAGGATGCGCGCGACCTCGGCGCGGTCGCCGGCGTCGGCGAAGTCGCGCCCGCCGAGCAGCGTCGAGGTGT
>CAZQYK010000520.1:0-4931 GCA_964597285.1 uncultured Spirochaetales bacterium | reverse complement strand
GGATCGAGCGCGATCTCGGCCTCGCGCAATTCGCGGCCGGCGACTTCGAGGCATCGCGCGCGTCGCTGCGGCGCGCGCTCGAGAGCGACCCCGACGACGCGCTCGCCCGGCTCCAGCTCGGACGCTGCGAGCGCGCGCTCGGCGAGCCCGAACGCGCCGCCCTGGAGTTCGAGCGCGCGTCGCGCGATCCGGCGTTCCGGCAGATCGCGCTCTACGAGCTCGGCGTCGCCCACGAGCAGGCCGGGCAGCGCGAGCGGGCGCGCGCGGCCTTCGAGAGCGCGGTCGTCGTCGACGCGCCGAGCGCCGTCGCGCATCGCGCGTGGACGCGCCTGCAGGCGATGGAGCGCAGCGAGCTCGAGCGCCCGTGGCACCTCGCGCTCGGCGCCGGGCTGCTCTACGACAGCAACGTCACGCGCGAGGAGCTCGACCGCGAGAGCGGCGACTCCGACGGCGCCGGTCGGTTCGAGCTCGAGGCCTCGGGGGAGCTGCCGGTGCGCGACTGGTTCGAGCTCGAGGCCGGCTACGACTTCTTCCAGTCGCTGCACTTCGAAGCGAGCGAGTTCGACCTCCAGTCGCACGCGTTCCGCGTCGCCGCCTCGCGGCCCGTCGGCCCGGTCGACGCGACGCTCGCGTACCTGTACAGCCTGAACACGCTCGACGGCAGCCGCTTCCTCGACTACCACGAGGCGCGCACGACCTTCGGCGCGGTGCCGACGCGCTGGTGGTACGCGGCGCTGTCGCCGGCGCTGCGCATCAAGCGTTTCGACGACGACGGGCGTCGCGACGCCGAAGGGGGTGCGCTGGGTCTGCTGCAGCTCTTCGCGCTCGGCGACTGGGAGCGCCACCTGCTCGTCGGCGTCGACGGCGAGATCGACGATGCCGACGCGCGCGCGTTCGACTACCGCGGCTTCGCGACCCAGGCGGGCCTGCGCTGGCCCTTCGTCGTCGTCGAGCGGCGACAGCTCTTCGAGCTGCGCTACCGCTACCGGCACCGCGACTACCCGAGCCGGTCGTCGAGCCCGTCGGGGCGCCGCGAGGACCGGGTGCACACGGCCCGCGCGCGTCTCGAGCTGCCGATCGTGCGCTACGTCGCGGTGCGCCTCGAGTACGAGTTCGAGGACGCCACCTCCGACGTCGGCTCGGCCGACTACACCGACCACAAGGTCGGCGCGATGCTGCGCTTCGAGCTCTGACGCCCCGGGCTGCCGACGGGGCCGCCCTAAAGAGCGGGCCCCGCCCGATCGAAGAATGGGCGACGTCGGCCCGCCCGGGGCCGCGTCCGTGGAGGCCCTCACGCATGCGCAGCGACGCGCGCAACCAGCCGGGCGCCGGTCGTCTGCGCCTCACCGTCGGTCTCCGGCTGCTGCTCTCGCTGGCCGGCCTCGTCACGCTCTCGACCTTCGTCGCGCTGACCTTCCAGGACCGGGCGCTGGCGCGCGACCTCGCCCAGGCGGCCGCCGAGCGGCTCGACCGCGCCGCCGTTGCCGCGCAGCGGCTGGTGGCCACCCACGTCGAGGCCCTCGACGAGCGCTACCGGGCGATCGCGACGACGCCGCAGATGCGCGCGAGCCTCGAGGTCGGCCACGCGCCGACGCTCGCGTTCTACGCGAACGATCTCCTCGAGCGCGAGGGCGCCGCGCTGCTCGCGTTCGTCGACCGAGACGGCCGGGTGATCGCCGCCGCCGGCGACGAGACGCTCCTGCCGACCGCGCTCGAGACGCCGCGCAGCGCCTTGTCGGCGCACGGCGGCCGGCCCTTCGCCGTCGCGCTCGCCGAGCTGCGCGCGTCGGGGCCCGCCGTGGGACGCCTCGTCGCGCTGCACCCGATCGACGACGCGCTCGTCGCCAGCTGGGCGGAGCTCTGCGGCACGCCGCTGGGCTTCAGCGCGCCGGCCGCGCGCGCGGAGCTCGCGCGCGTCGTCGCGGCGCTGCCCGGCCTCGACCTCAGCGTCGCCGCCGACCTCGCGCCCGAGCGCGCGGCGCTGCGCCACTCGCGGATGAACCTGATGCTCGCCGGCGCGGCCTCGCTCGCGCTCTCGCTGCTCGCGGCCGGACTGTTCACGCGCAGCTTCGTGCGCCCGATCCGCGCGATCGAGCACGCGACCGAGCGGATCCGCTGCGGCGACTTCGCGTCGCGGATCCACAGCGCGCGCCAGGACGAGATCGGCGAGGTCGCGCGCGCCTTCGACGCGATGCTCGACGACCTGTCCGCGTCGCGCGCCGAGGTCGACGCCCACCTCGCCGAGCTGACGCGCAGCCGCGCGCACCTCGACAATGCGCAGCGACGCGCCCGGATCGGGAGCTTCGAGATCGACCTGCGTAGCGGAGAGGTCGAGGCCTCGAGCCAGCTGCGGGCCCTGTACCGCCTCGAGGACGCCGGCAAGCTCGAGATCGAGCAGCTGCTCGACCGCGTGCACCCCTCCGACCGGCCCGGACTCGAGGAGGCGGCGCGCCTCGCGGTGCGCCAGGGCAGCCCCTTCGCGGCCGACTTCCGCGTCGCGCTGCCCGACGGCAGCGAGCGCGTGCTGCACGGCGAGGCGCTCGCGCTGCGCGACGACGCGGGCCGGCCCGTGCGCCTCGAGGGCACCGCGCAGGACGTCACCGAGCGGCGGCGCGCCGAGGAGCAGATCCAGTTCCTCGCCTACCACGACGGCCTGACCGGCTTGGGCAACCGGCGCCTGTTCACCGAGCGCCTGCACGTCGCGATCGAGCGCGCGCGGCGGCGCGACGGCGCGCTCGGCGTGCTCTTCCTCGACCTCGACCACTTCAAGCGCATCAACGACACGCTCGGCCACACGGTCGGCGACGAGCTGCTGCGCGGCGTGGCCGAGCGGCTCGTACACTGCGTGCGCGTCACCGACACGATCAGCCGCGCGAGCAACGAGCTCGAGAGTGCGATCTCGCGCCTCGGCGGCGACGAGTTCACGATCCTCGTCGACCACATCGAGGACCCGCAGGGGCTCGCGCTCGTCGCCGAGCGCATCCTCGAGGCGCTCGGCCAACCCTTCGACCTCGGCGGCCACCAGGTCGTCGTCGGCGCCAGCATCGGCATCGCGGCCTGGCCGCTCGACGGCGAGGACGGCGACGCGCTGCTGCGCAACGCCGACTCGGCGATGTACCACGCCAAGGAGCACGGCCGGAACCAGTACCAGTTCTACACCGAGTCGATGAACGCGGCGGCGCTGCGGCGCCTCGAGACCGAGCAGCGCATGCGCACCGGGCTGCTCCAGGGCGAGCTCGAGGTGCACTACCAGCCGAAGCTCGATCTCCGCACGCAGCGCGTCACCGGCTTCGAGGCGCTCGTGCGCTGGCGCGACGCCGAGCGCGGCCTCGTGCTGCCGGGCGAGTTCATCCCGATCGCCGAGCAGAGCGGCCTGATCGTCGCGATCGGTCGCCGCGTGCTCGAGCAGGTCTGCGAGCAGATCGCGCAGTGGGAGCGCAGCGGAGCCGGCCCGCAGGGCGTCCAGCGCGTCTCGGTCAACGTGTCGGCCCGCCAGTTCGAGAGCGGCGACCTGGTGCGGACGGTGCGCGAGATCCTCGACGCGACCGGCGCGAGCGCCGAGCGCCTCGAGCTCGAGATCACCGAGAGCACGATCATGCACGACGAGCGGGCGGTGATCGCGACGCTCGACGAGCTGCGCGCGCTCGGCGTCGCCGTCTCGCTCGACGACTTCGGGACCGGCTACTCGTCGCTCTCGTACCTGCGCAGTCTGCCGGTCGACACGCTGAAGATCGACATGGCCTTCGTGCGCAACATCGCGACGAACGCCGAGGACGCGGCGCTGACCGCGGCGATCGTCTCGATGGGAAAGGCACGCGGCCTGCGGGTGATCGCCGAGGGCGTCGAGACGCCGGAGCAGCGCGCGCTGCTCGCGTCGTTCGGCTGCGACGAGATCCAGGGCTTCCTGATCGCCGCGGCACTACCGGTCGCCGAGGCGGTCCGCGCCTGCGACGTCCGCTACGGAGACTGAGCGGGCGCGCCGACGACCCAGTCGACGCGCGACGCGCGGCCCGCACCGACCTCGATCTCGCGCGATTCGGCCGGCAGCCGCTCGCTCCAGACGACCGCGCGGTAGCGGCCCGGCGGCACGCCGTCGATCGCGTACGCCCCGCCGGCGCCGACGGTGTCGAACCACGGCGACGGCGCGACGAGGATCGTCGCGTTCATCGACTCGTGGATCGAGCAGTAGACCTTCACGACGCCGGGATGCTCGAGTCGCAGCGTGCGCGACTCTCCGGCCGGGTAGAGGCCGAGGTCGAAGTCGTTCGGGCGCGAGTACGAGAAGACGTTGTGGTAGATCGTGTCGTCGTTGGCCATCCGTACCGACGCGCCGGCCGGAACGACGAGGAAGGACGGTGCGAAGTGCGCGTCGCGCTGGCGCATCGTCGCGACCGGCCCGGGCGCGGCGGCGTGCGAGGCGGAGCGGTCCGCCGGCTCGAGCGTGACGACGACCGGCGCGACGCTCGCGAGCGGCACGCCGGCGACGCCGAGGCGCACGCGGCCGCGCACCGAGCCCGGCGCGTCGCCGGCGGCGAGCGCCGGCGCCGCGGCGGCGGCCGCAAGCAGCGTCGCGAGGAGCGCCGCGCGTCGCACGGCCTAGAAGGCCACGCCGACGTCGACGCCGAACCAGTGCTCGTCGCCGCGCTGCCGGCGGATCGTCGGCGTCACGCCACGGACGAGGTCGACGTCCTGGTAGGCGTACTCGCCGCGCAGCCGCACGTATCGGCCGAGGCGCAGGCCGAGCGCGGCCGAGTACTCGGCGAGGTCGCGCAGGTTGAAGCCGACCGTGTCGATCAGCCGCGCGTCGAGCAGGTAGCCGCGGCCGCCGTCGCCGGTCGTCAGCCCGTTCGCGCGCAGCGCCAGGTAGAGCGGGTCGAGCGCCGGAGTCAGCAGGCGGCCCTCGGCGACGACCTCGGCGACCCAGTAGTCGA
>CAZQYK010000519.1:0-3175 GCA_964597285.1 uncultured Spirochaetales bacterium | reverse complement strand
CTCTGATAGTCTGTGCCCGATGCAGCTGCTGCTCGCTCTGGCGGTCCTCGGCGTCGCGCTAGGGCCGCTCGCCGCGTGGCTCTGGAGGAGCCGCTCGCCGCTCGCAGCGATCGGCTTCGCGCTCGCCACCGGGACGGCGGCCGTCGCGCTGGCGGCGCTGATGCGTCCACAGCACGTGCCCGAGCACGAGGTCGCGAACCGGCCGATCCAGGTGCCCGAGGAGGGCGACGTCGGCTCCGTCGCGTGCCGCGCGTGCCACCCGCGCGAGTACGCGACCTGGGACCGCTCGTACCACAGCAGCATGACCGAGCTGCCGAGCGACGAGACCGTGAAGGCGCCGTGGGACCTGAAGCTCACGTCGACGTACACGTCCGGCGACGGCCGCAGCGAGGTCGCGACCTACTCGCTGCTGCGGCGCGGCGAGGAGTTCTGGGTGCACTCGCCCGACGACCCGGACTTCTCGACCGGCCCGCTGCCGCCCGAGCTGCGCCAGGTCGTGATGGTCACCGGCTCCCACCACCAGCAGTTCTTCTGGTACGCGACCGGCGAGGATCGCAACGTCGCGCAGCTGCCGCTCGCGTGGAGCATCCGCGACGGGCGCTGGCTGCCGGTGTCGGCGCTCGTCATGGCGCCGCCGACGGAGCCCACGGCCTACACCGGAGCTTGGAACCTCGTCTGCATCCGCTGTCACTCGACCCACGGCCGGCCCGGAGCAGTCAAGGCGCCCGACGCGCCGGAAGGCACGAGTGCCACGTACCGCTCCTTCGTCGAGATCGAGCCGCGCGCGACCGAGTTCGGCATCGCGTGCGAGTCGTGTCACGGCGGCGCCGCGCGCCACGTCGAGCGCCAGCGCAACCCGCTGCGTCGCTACGCGAGCCACTTCTTCTCGGTCGCCGACGACAGCATCGTCAACCCCGCCGACCTCGACCCGCGCCGCGCGACCGACGTCTGCGGCAGCTGCCACAGCAACCACCTGTTCGGCGATGGCGGAGACGACGACCTCGCCGAGTACAACCGCATCGGCTTCCGGTTCCGACCCGGGGACGACCTCTCCGCGACGCGAACGCTGATTCGCATGTCCGAGCGCGATGATCCGCTCTACGTGAAGTACCTCGCCGAGTCGCCGGCCTTGTTCAAGTCGCGCTTCTGGCCCGACGGCGCATCGAGCTCGTCGGGCCGCGAGATGAACGACCTGCTCGAGACGGGCTGCTTCCAGCGCGGCGAGCTCTCGTGCCTGTCGTGCCACCGCCTCCATCGCGACGACGACGACCCGCGACCGCCCGACGCGTGGGCCGACGACCAGCTCGACCACCGGGCGCTCGCCGACGAGCCCTGCCTCGGCTGCCATGAGGCGTACCGCGGGCGGGTCGAGGAGCACACGCACCACGCCGAGGGCTCGTCGGGGAGCCTCTGTTACAACTGCCACATGCCGCACACGAGCTACGGGCTGCGCAAGCAGTCGCGCAGCCACCACGTCGCGGTGCCGAGCGTCGCGACGGCGCTCGCGACCGGCCGGCCCGACGCGTGCAGCCTGTGCCATCTCGACCGGCCGCTCGCCGCGACCGCGCGCACGCTCGAGGAGTGGTACGGGCTCGAGGCGCCGGAGCTCGATGACCTCGATCACCACTTCACCGGCTTCGGCGCTGCCGAGGCATTGCGCGGCAACGGGGCGGTTCGCACGATGCTCGCCTGGCACATGGGCTGGGCGCCGGCGATCGAGGCCTCGGGAGGCGACTGGATGGTCCCGGTACTCGCGGCGCTGCTCGAGGACCGCTATTCGTCGGTGCGCTACACCGCGGGCGAGGCGCTGCGGGCGCACCCGGGCTTCGAGGACTTCGCGTACGACTACCTCGCGCCGGCCGAGCGCCTGGCCGAGTTCCGGCGCGAGGCGCTCGAGCGCTGGGAGCGTGCGACGCCGCCCGCGGCGCGTCGCCCGCGCGAGGCGGTGCTGCTCGACGCCGACGGCAGGGCGAATCGCGCGCGCTTCGAGCGGCTCGCCGCGCAGCGCGACGACCGGCCGTCGTTCCGGCTCGAGTAGTCGAAGAGCAGGGGAGGAAGTCGGTGGACGACGCGCGCGGAGCGGAGGGCACGGCCGACGGCGAACGGCGGCGCCTGGCGGCGCTGCACCTGCGCGCCGGCTGGTGGCTGCTGCTCGCCTTCCTGTCGCTCGGCATCACGCTCGAAGCGATGCACGGCTTCAAGGTGGGGTTCTACCTCGACGTCTCGAACGAGACGCGGCGCCTCATGTGGAAGCTCGCGCACGCCCACGGCGTGCTGCTCTCGGTCCTCCAGCTCGTCTTCGCGCTCGTGCTGCGCGCGTTCCCGCTGCCCGCCGCCGAGCTCGCGGCCGCGAGCCGCTGCCTGCTCGGCGCCGCCCTGCTGCTGCCCGGCGGCTTCCTGCTCGGCGGGCTCGTCGTGTTCGGCGGCGACCCGGGGCCCGGCATCGCGCTGGTTCCGATCGGTGCGCTGCTACTCTTCTACGCCGTCTGGCGGATCGCCCGCAGCGCGCACGCGCTGCGCGAGCTCGGCTAGCGCTTCGTGCGCTCGCCGGCCTTCTCGAGCAGCGCGCGGATCGGGGCGAGGCCCGGCTCGTAGAGCACGCCGGGCAGCATGCCGCCGTCGGTGTAGATCGTCGCGCCGTTGATCGTGTCGGCCGCGCCGGCACACAGGAACACCACCGCGGCGCCGATCTCCTCGGGCTCGGCGGCCCGGCGGATCGGGACGTTCTCGAAGTAGTCGCGCTCGCCGCCGGCGCCGATCACGAGGCGCTCGAAGTTCTCGGTGCGGGTCGGGCCGAGCGCGAGGCAGTTGACGCGGATCCTCGGCCCCCACTCCTGTGCGAGCGACTTCGTCAGGTGGTTCAGGCCGGCCTTCGCGGCGCCGTAGGAGACGAGCGTCGGCGAGCCGGCCGGGTGCCCGGCGCCGCTCGAGATGTTGACGATCGAGCCGGTGCCGTCCTGCTCGAGCATCTGGCGCGCGACGCGCAGCGCGAACCACAGCGGGCCGATCAGGTTGTTCTGGATCGCGAAGGCGTGGAAGAGCGCGGTGCGGGCGAAGTCGTCGTCGTGCGCCGGCGCGCCCTGGAGCTTCGCGATCAGCGCCGGCACGTCTTCGGCGAGCGGCGTCGGCACGGTGCCGCCGGCGTTGTTGACGAGGATGTCGACGCGGCCCCACG
>CAZQYK010000518.1:0-6891 GCA_964597285.1 uncultured Spirochaetales bacterium | reverse complement strand
GCGCCGCCGCCGCGAGCGCAAGCCCGAGCGCGGCCAGCGCCGCCGCGGCGAGCGCGGGCGGCGGTGGCAGCGCGAGGCGCAGCGCGGCGCCGGACCCGGCGCGGCGGAACGCCGCCGTGCTGGTCTTGTACCCGACGCGCTCGCCGAGCGCGTGGATCTCGATCCTGCTCTCCCAGCCCTGCTCGATCTCGACGCCGTCGCCGACCGAGACGCGGTGCTGGCCGGCGCCGGGCCGGTCGTCGAGCACGCGCCGGCCGTCGACGTCGTAGTGGACGCGGCCTCGCTTGCAGTCGCCGGGCGCGTCGCCGATGCAGACCAGGCGGTTCGCGGAGTCGAAGCGGTGGTGCCGCCCACCGCCGATCGACGTGACGTTGCCGTCGGCGTCGTAGCCGTACGCGGGGCCCGCCGAGCCGCGGCGCCGGATCGCGTGCGGACGGCCCGGGTCGTCGAAGTGCTGCTCGACGCCGGCGTGGCGCACGAGGTTGCCGAGCGCGTCGTAGGCGTAGTCGAAGGTCTCGCCGTCGACGCTCCACGACGCGAGCCGGCTGCGCGCGTCGTAGCCGAAGGACTCGGTCGCGTCGAGCGCGCCGCTCGAGCTGACGCTGCGCACGCGCTCGAGGTTCCCGAGCGGGTCGAAGGCCTCGTAGTGGCGCTCGAGCGCGTACGCGCCCGAGCCCGCCGCGAAGCGCTCCTCGCGCAGCCGGTCGGTGTCCGGGTCGTACGCGAGGCTGCGCGTGCCGACCTCCGAGTGCACGCGCAGCGGCCGCGCGAGCGCGTCGTACTCGACCTCCGAGACGTACGCGACCGCCCCCCAGCCGCTGCAGTCCGACGCGCCGTCGGTGTCGCAGACGCGCGCGAGGTGGGCGCCGGCGGCGCCGGCGCCGTACTCCCAGCGGATCGTCGTCGCGTCCGGGTGGACGACCTCGACGACGCGGCCGGCCAGGTCGTAGCGCGTGTCGGTCAGGTACGTGCCGCTCCACGCGACGCCGGGCAACCGGTCGGCCTCGGCGACCGAGAGCTCGCTGCGCCGCACGCGGCCGCGCGCGTCGTAGTGGTAGACGCGCCGATACGCGGCCGACGCGTCCATCCAGCGCTGCCGCTCGAGCGGCCGGTAGAGCACCGCGTAGTCGTCCTCGCCGGCTTGTGTCGTCACGCCGACGAGCCGCCCGAGCCGGTCGTACTGGAAGCTCCGCGTCTGCCCACGCGCGTTGGTCGTCTCGACGAGCACGCCCGAGTCGTCGTAGCGCTGCACGCGCGCGCCGCTGCCCTCGAGGTCCGGGTCCTCGACGCGAAGCACGCGGCCGAGCGTGTCGTAGGCGAAGCGCAGCGCGTGCTCGGGGTCGACGTAGTCGCCGGCCGCGACGGCGATCGCGTCGTGGATCGCGCGGATCTCTCCGGTCGGCTCCCAGGTCGTCAGCGTCGTGTCGGCGGCGCCGCAGACGACGCCGTCGAGCGTCGCGGCCGACGGGTCGAGCGGAGCCGCGCACTCGTCGACCCAGACCGCGCGGTCGCCGTCGAGCACGCGCTGCGCGAGGCCGCCGGCGGCGTTCTTGATCAGCACCGCGTCGAGCGCGCCGGGGGCGCCGAGGCCCGCCGGCAGCGCGCGCTCCGGGGCCGCTCGGTAGGCCATCAGCGAGAAGCCGTCCGGCGTGTCGACGCGAACCGGGCGGCCGAGCGCGTCGGACTCGACGACGCGCGCGGCGGGCTCGGACGCGCCGCCGAGCCCGCTGCACGCGGCGTCGGCGCACGCGACCGGCCGCGTCGTGCGCACGCGCCGCAGCGACGGGTCCGAGGTCGTCGCGACGCCGACGAAGCCGCCCGACGCGCCGCTCTCGATCCGCTTCCACGGCTCGCCGAATCCGTCCGAGACGACGCCGCGGTGGATCCACGCGCTGCCGGCCGCGTCGGTGAACTCGCGGCGCTCGACGTGGGCCGGCGTGCCCGGCGCGTCGTGGTGGACCGTCTCGGCGACGCGCCGCTCGGCGCCGCCGTCGTCGAGGACGTACTCGAAGCGCGGGCGGCCGAAGGGGTCGAGCTCGACGCGCGTCGCCGGCTCGTCGGCGTAGTCGGAGCGCACCGCGAGCGTCGCGCCGCTGCGCAGGTCCGGCAGCGTGCGCGTGATGTTGCCCAGCGCGTCGCGCACCCCGACCTGCACGGAGCGCGACGTGCCGACGCCCTGCGGGCACCAGTCGCCGTCGCCGTCGTAGCAGTACGCGGTGCTCCGCGTCGCCTCGCCGGCGAGCGGGCTCGGCGTCACCTCCTCGACGACGTTGCCCCACGCGTCGTAGCGGCGGGCCACGACCTCGACCCACGCGCCCGACGCCGCGCCGCGCTCGGCGACCCGCTCGCTGCGCCGCGCGATCTTCGCGCCGGTCGGATCGCCGTCGAGATCGACGTAGGCGAAGCGGGTCGCGCGCAAGAGCGCGCCGCCGGCGTCGCGGAGGGTCCGCTCGGCGACGCGGCCGACGACGTGCGCCTGCACGTCGGAGTCGGGGACGCGCGTCTCGACGAGCACGCCGCTCGGGCGCGTCGTCGTGATCGCGTGGACGAAGCCGTAGCCGTGCTCGACGCCGTTCGCGTCGGCGTAGTCGAGCGCGCGGACGAGCCGCGAGCCCTCGACACCGGCGTGCTCGTGCACGCGCTCCTCGCGCACGAGGCGCGCGTGGAAGACGCCGGCGATCGACCCCGGCACGACCCCGGGCGCGTGCTCCCAGACCTCGCGCCGGCGCCGGAGCACCGCTCCCGCCTCGTCGCGGTCGACCCGAAGCGCGCTGCGGCCGGCGCGACCGTGGTCCTGGTGGAAGTGGCTCTCGACCGTCGAGCCGTCGGGGCGCCGCTGCTCGACCAGCGCGAAGCCGAGCTCGCTGCGGTGCTCGAGGCAGTAGCGCGGCAGCGCGTAGCGGTAGCGCGTGACGTGGGTCGTCGCGTCCTGCGCGTCGCGCGCGATCGCGGGTCCGGAGATCGCGACGCTCGACACGACCGCCGCCGGACGCCACAGCGCAACGCCGTCGGCCTCCGGCGCCCAGGGCTGCGCCCACGCGGGCGCCTCGAGCACGGGGTCGCGCTGGCGCGGCGCCGTCGCGTACTCGAGCGCGACCGAGCCGCCGCGCCCGTTGTCGACCGCGCGCAGCAGATCGCCGTGGCGCGCCCGGGAGCGGAACGCGTCGAGGTCGCCGACGAGCTCGGCGCTGCCGTCGCCGTCGACGTCGAGCGCCCGGAAGCGCGGCACGAGGTACGGCCCGCCGGCCGACGAGAAGACGACCGGCTGGCCGGTGATCGGGTGCGGCACGCTGCGACCCCAGTGCACCGGGAAGTCGAAGCGCGGGTCGCGCTTCCAGACGCTCGCGCCGGCCTCGCCGGGCGAGTGGATCCACGCCGCGATCGCGAGTTCCCAGACGTCGATCTCGACGAGGTCGAGCAGGCCGTCGCCGTCGAGGTCGGCGAAGTCGGCGCGCCCCTCGGAGAGGTTCGAATCGGGGCCGAAGCGCGCGAGCGGCGCCGGCGGCGCGTAGCGCGCGGCCTTGGGGCAGGCCGCCGGCACCTGCGCCGCGCCCGCGTCGCCCGAGCGGCACCACGCGGCGAAGGGCGTCGACGTTCCGCCGCCGCCGGTGTTGAGCAGCACGCCGGTCGGGTGCGTCACGGACGGGTCGGGCCCGCTCCAGACGACGTCGGTCAGGCCGTCCGCGTTGACGTCGACGAGCCGCACGCCGAGGTCGTTGCGGTAGGTGTTCGGGCCGCAGGCGTCGAAGTGGCTCGACCAGCTGTAGCAGGCGCCCTCGACGGCGCCCCACCACGAGTGGACGAGCCCGGCGTGCGCGAAGCCGAACGCGAACGGGTACGGCTCCTCGATCGGCCACGCCTCGGACGGCAGGTCGTACTGCGGCGCGCGCTGCCAGCGCGGCGACGCGCCGGGCCGCTGCACCCAGACCCGCGTGCGCGCGCGGTTGAGCTGCGGCGCCCAGTGCGCCTCGCCGGTCCAGAAGCGGTCGGGGTCGTCGCGGACGAGCACCGCGAGGTCGGGCAGCCCGTCGCCGTCGAAGTCGGCGAAACGCGGCGCGAGGTCGATCCAGTTGTGGCAGACGTCGCTCTGCAGCGACGGCGGCGTCGAGAGGCCGTCGATCTGGTCGAAGCCGCGCACGCTCAGGTTCGCGCACGCGCTCGCGGCGAAGTCGTCCCCGTGCGAGAGCAGCGGCCACCACTCCTCGGCCTCGGTGCGCCAGCTGCTCTTGACGACGATCTCCTCGAACGGCGGCAGGCCGTCGGCGAGCGCCGGGTCGGCGACCCAGCCGGCGCCGGTGTTGCGGACCGCGAGCGCGATGCGCGACTCCGGCACCGACTCCGGCGACGCGGCGTCGCAGTCGAGGTCTCGGCGCACGCCGGAGAGGCGCAGCGAGACGACGAGCTCCGCTCGCCCGTCGCCGTCGAGATCGACGAGCTTCGCGCTCGGCCGCGGCTCGAGCCAGCCCTCCGCCGGCGCGCCCGCGGCGGCGCGCAGCCCGTCGACGCGGCTCGACTCCGCGGCGACGCCGCGCGGCCACAGCTCCTGCGCGATCCGAACACCGCTGCGCGTCGCGAGCCGAACCGAGCACATCGCGAAGACCGTCTCGGAGACGTCGTTCCAGTGGTCGACCCACCACCTGCCGCCGCCGGCGTCGGAGCGCGCCGGGAGCTGGCGGTACTCGAGGCGCGGCGCGTCGTACTCGAGCGCCGCGAGCGACTGCGCGAAGCTCGCGGCGATGGCGCCGGCCGGGCCCGGATCGGACGGACCGGCGAAGCCGCCGCCGGTGTTGATCCAGACGCGCACGGCCGCGGGCACGGTCGAGCGGTCTCCGAGCAGCTCGATGCGGTCGACGAGGCCGTCGCCGTCGAGGTCTCCGAAGAGCTGCGGGATTCCGTTGCGGAACAGGCTCGGATTCAGCGCGCTGTAGTCGCCGAGCGGCACGCGGTAGGCGTCGTCGGGCACCGGCTCGGGCGGCGCGTCGCCGGCGTCGCGGTAGGTGAAGCGCTGGGCCGGCAGCCCCATGCACGCCGAGACGGGGTCGACGGCGGGGTCGTCGCAGTCGCTGCCGAAGTGCTGCACGGTCGCGAGGCGCGAGCGCACGGTGCCGTGCGCGCCGGGCGGCGCGTAGCCGAACACGATGCGGCGCGCGATCTCGCCGTGGCCGAGCACCTGGACCTCGCGCAGCCGCCGCGCGAGCGCGCTCGCGACGCCGCCGGCGAAGCCGAGGCGCGCGTCGGGCCGCGCCTCGTAGACGAAGCGCAGCTCGCGCGGCCCGCCGTCGGGCCCGGCGCCGGCGCCCCACGCGACGAGGCGCGGCAGCGCGGAGCCGGGGTCGGAGCGGTCCCAGCGGAAGTGGATCGCGTTGCCGAACGCGTCCTCCATCCGCGCGAGCAGCCAGCGCGCCGTCGCGCCGCTCGGGGCGGCGACGCGGTGCTCGGCGCCGCCGCCAAACACGAGCCGCGTGCCGTCGGGCCTGTCGACGGTCCACGCGCCGGCCGCCGCGAGGAAGCGCACGCGCTGGAACGACTCGACGAAGGTATGGTACTCGCCGGAGCGGGCCGGGTCGGCGACGAGCAGCGTGTCGCCGAGCTCGTAGTGCGCGCAGTGCGCGAGGTCGGGCGCGCCGAAGCGCGACGAGCAGCGCACCTCGGGCAGCCCGAGGCTCCAGCCGACGCCGAAGGGGCCGTCGCCGCCGCGGCTCGAGTACGCGAACGCGAGGCTCGGCGCGAAGCCGCCCGGCCCCGGCGGCAGCTCGATCGGGATGCGCAGCTGCGCGGCGCCGGTGCTCTCGGAGACGGTCGGGTCGACGGGCCCGCCGACGGCCGCCGCGGGCGCGCCGGCGAGCGACGCGACGGAGGCCGCGAAGGCGAGGATCGAGAGGCGGTTTCGGCGGCGCATGCCGGAGCTCCTGCAGTGGGGTCGTTCATCGCAGGGACCTCGGCGCGCGGCGGGCGAGACGTCCGCACGCCCCACCGATAGCGAGACCCGACGCGACGCAGGCGCCGAGCAGGCCGCTTTTCTCGACGAAGTGCGGCGGAGCGGGCCGGGAGACGACGATGCGCGCGTGCGCGGCGCCCGGCGGCAGCGCGACGCGCGCGGCGCCGAACCGGTCGACGAGGCCGCTGCCGCCGCCGTGCCCGACCCGCACGAGCGGCATCCGCTGCTCGATCGCGCGGAATGCCGCGTGTGCGCCGAGCTGGCGCGCGGCACCGGCGCCGGGCGCCCAGCCGTCGTCGGCGAGCACGAGGATCGCCGCGTCGTCCGCCCGGCGGCGCTCGGCGACGAGGCCCGCGAAGAGCGCCTCGTGGCACAGCGCCGGCGTCAGCGCGAGCACGCCGCGCCGCCGCGCCCCGCGCGGCGCCTCCTCGACCTTCGGCCAGCGCGCGGCGGCGCCGAGCAGCGCGACGAGCGGCGCGGCGGCGCGCAGCGAGCGCGCCGACTCGACGAGCGGCACCGTGCGCGCCTTGTCGAGCACGGCGACCGCGCCGCGACCGGGCGCTAGCCACACGATCGAGCTGCGGTAGCGCTGCGGCCGGCCGCTCGGCGCCGCGCGCACGAGACCGGCGACGAGCGGCACGCCCCAGCGCGCGACGCGCCGCTCGAGCGCGCCGCGCAGCGCGGGATCGGCGTCGAGGGGCGCGGTGAGCGCGTTCTCGGGCCAGACGACCGCGTCGACCGGCGGCGCGCCGGCGAGCGCGCGCTCGGTCCGATCCGCGAGCCGAGCCAGGAGCGCAGGCTGACGCGCGCGGTCCCAGCGCTCGGCGCGCGCGAAGTCGGGCTGCACGAGCAGCAGCGCGACGCGCGGCGCCGCGGGTGCGGCCGGGCGCAGCGCGCGCGCGAGCGGCAGGCCGAGCGCGGCGAGCGCGAGCCACGCGCCGGCGAGCCCGGCC
>CAZQYK010000517.1:0-3531 GCA_964597285.1 uncultured Spirochaetales bacterium | reverse complement strand
GCGCGATCTCGTGGAGGCCGCCGCCGGCGTCGGCGCGGCGCAGCGCGTCGCCGTCGAGGACCCCGGCGTGGTGGAAGAACACGAGGTCGGGCTCGACCGCTCGCTCCGAGCGCGAGCTCTCTCAACGGGCGGCGCTCGCGCGCCGCCGGCGGCGGCTCGCGAGCTCGGGCGCCTCGCGCAGGCAGGTGGCGAGCACGCCGAGCGAGCGCAGCGCCGCGCGCCAGCCCGAGCGCCGCAGCGCCGGGCCGCCGAGCGGCAGCGCCGGGAAGCCGCGCGCGTCGGGCGCGAGCGCCTCCCAGTGCCGGAACAGCCGGCCCCACCCGCTCTCGAGCACCGCGCGCATCCTCCGCCTCGCGACCACCGGATACCAGAACCCGTCGTGGTAGAGCACGCTCGCGACGTAGGCCCACGGCGCGAGCACCGTCTTCAGCGACCATTCCAGCGGGCGCTTGAGCGGGCCCCAGTAGATGCGGTGCTGCATCCGCGACGCGAAGGTCATGCGCCCGAACGGGCCGCGGAAGCCCCAGCGCTCCCGAGCCGCGCCGGCGTCGCCGACGATCTCGATCTCGCGCGGGTCGGCGCAGCCGAGGCCGAGGTCGTGCGCGAGGCGCAGATAGCGCAGCGACATCGGGTCGAAGCCCATCATCCGCGCGGCGACCGCGTCGATCGCGACCTGATCCTCGCTCGCGAGGATCACGTCCTTGACGTGCGGCTCCATGCAGCGCGGGCCCGGCCCGTCGCCGGCGAAGGTTCCGTCCATCACCGCGAAGACGCCGCGGTGCACCGCCCGCTGGATCATCAGCAGGTCGACGAGCGTCTCGTGGATCACCGGGTGGGTCCAGTGGCGCCGCTCGTTCAGCAGCCCCCCGAAGGCGTTCTTCATCGCGCCGGTCGTCGTCGTGAACACGTGGGTCTTCACGGTCGGCAGGTGCACGACGTTCGCGCCGAGGAAGCGGCGCGGAATCGAGAAGCCGTCGGGGTAGACCTCGTTCAGGCACAGGAAGCGCCGCGTCAGGTCGCCGACGGCCTCGCGTACGTCGACCCAGTCCTCGTCCTCGTAGAGGTGCACGTTGCGCAGCCCGTGGCGCTCGACGACCTGCAGGTGCTTGTTCTCGCGCTCGCCGAGGCGCGCGTCGAGCACGACGGTGCGGTTGTGGCACGCGTAGAGCCGCTCGGCGTCGTAGCCGTCGCGCCGCATCGCGCGCACGACGCCCTCGAGCTGCCACGGCGTCGTCGAGCTGCCGGGGAAGAAGAAGTGCCACGAGACGTTGATCTTCAGCGCGGTCTGGGCGTCGCGGTCGACCACCTGCTGGTAGCCGGCGAGGTTCATCAGCTCGTGGTAGTCGGCGAGCACGGTCTCGGGCCGCGTGCGCAGCACCGCGACGCGCGGGCGCTCGCCGCTCATCGCGCGCGCTGCCGGTGCGGGCGGAGTACCATCGCTCGCGATTCCCCCTGTCGAGGAGCCCGTCCTGACGGACCGAGAAAGAACCTCGCGCTCGCGCTGGGCCGACGCGGGGATCGCGCTGGCCTCGATCCTGCTCACCTGCGCCGCGTTCGAGGTCGCGCTGCGCGCGACCGACATCTTCCGCCCGCCGGACGACCCGATCGAGACGCGGCACCCGGACCTGTACCGGGCCGACCCGCACATAGGCTACACGCTCTGGCCGTCGCGGACGATGCTCTACCGCCATCCCGACACCAGCGAGGAGCAGATCCCGCTCGTCTCGAACTCCGACGGCTTCCGCAGCGCGCGCGAGCTGTGGGCGCTGCTGCGCCGCGAGCTCGGCGCCGGGGCGGCGCAGGGGGGCTAGGCGCTGCCGGCGCCTCCCGACGCGAACCGCCGCCGCGCGCTCGCGCTCGACGCGGCGGCCTGCGGCGCGCTCGCGCTCGCCGCGTGCGGGCCGATCTTCGGCGCGCCGCCCGACGCGCAGGGCCTCAACGACTGGGACCAGCACCTCGCCCACGCCGAGGCCGCGCGCCGCGCGCTGCTCGAGTTCGGGCAGTGGCCGTCGTGGAGCCCGTGGCAGTGCGGCGGCGCCGAGATCGTCGCGTCGCCGGCCTCGCTCGTGGGGTCGCCGACCTTCGCGCTCGTGCTCGCCCTCGGTGCGGCGCCGGGGATGAAGGTGGCGGTCGCGCTGCACCTGGCCTTCGGCGCGCTCGGCGCGCTGCGGGTCGGCGCCGACTACGGGCTGCGCGGCGCGGCGCGCTGGCTGCCGCCCGCGCTCTTCGCCGGAAGCTCGGCGGTGGCGCTGCACCTGATGGCCGGCGGCGTCGAGTGGCTCGCCGCGGCGTGGCTGCCGTGGGCGCTGCACTTCGCGCTGAGACAGGCCGACGACCCGGGATCGCGGCCCGTGGTCGGCCTCGCGCTGTGCCTCGCGCTGCCCTTCCTCGGCGGCGGCAGCTTCGCGGTGCTCTACGCCGGCGCGCTGTGCGCCGGCGTCGCGGCGCTGCACGCCGTCCAGCGCCGCCGCGCCGCGCCGCTCGCGCGGCTCGCCCGCAGCGCGCTGCTCGCGGCCGGCCTCGCGGCGCCGAAGCTCGTGCCGGTGCTCGTGCTCGCGTCGCGCTTCCCGCGCACGGTGCCGCTCTTCGGCGTGCGCGAGGTCGACCCGGCGCACTTCGCCGCCGGTGGGATCGACGGCGTCGGGGCGCTGCTCGGCGCCGCGTGGCTCGCGCGTGACCAGGCCGCGCTCGTCGACCGCCACGGCCTGTTCTGGGTCGAGTACGGCGCGTACCTCGGCTGGGGCGTCGCGGCGCTCGCGCTCGTCGGCGCGCTCGCGAGCGCGCGCCGCCACCCGGAGCTGCTGGTGCTGCCGCCGCTCTTCGCGTGGGCCGCGCTCGGCTCGTGGGCGACGCCGAGCCTGTGGGGCGCGCTCGACGCGCTGCCGCTCGTCCGCGAGCTGAACCACCCGCCGCGCCTGCTCCTCGTCGTGGGCCTCGTCGCCGCGCTCGCGGCCGGCGTCGGGCTCACGCACCTTCGCGACGCCGCGCAGCGCGCGTCGCAGCGCTGGCGACGCGCGCCCTCGCTCGCAGCCGGCGCGGTCGCGCTCGCACTCGGCGCCGACGCGATCGCGGTCGTGCGCCCGCTCTACGCGCGTGCGTTCTCGGCGCCGCCACTCGCGGCGCCGGAGCCCGGTGCGTTCGTCCAGCGCTTTCGCGTCGAGCCGGCGCTGGCGGCGCTGCGCGCGAACGTCGGCGTGATCGACGCCTATCACCACAACGGGCGGCCGCGCAGCGCGGTCGCCGCCGAGTCGCCGCTCTACCGCGGCGAGGTGTACGTCGCGTCGGGCCGCGGCGAGGCGCGCTACGAGCGCTGGAGCCCCGGCGCGCTGCGCGTGCGCTACGCGGTCGAGACGGACGACCGCATCGTCGTGAACCAGAACGCGGCCGACGGCTGGCGCGTCGCGTCCGGCGACGCGCACCTCGTCGAAGACGAGCCGCGGCTCACGGTCGCGGTGCCGGCCGGCGCGGGCGCGTTCGAGCTGCGCCACCGCACGCCCGGCGCGCGGCTCGGCGCGGCCGTCGGCGCGCTCG
>CAZQYK010000516.1:0-3321 GCA_964597285.1 uncultured Spirochaetales bacterium | reverse complement strand
TGGCTCCTTCGGGTCGGGATGGCGAAGATCGTTCAGGTCAGGAGGTCGAAGACGGTGCGCAGCAGGCCGAGTCCGAGATCGAGGCCGCTGCCGCGAGCGCCGCGGACGGGGGTCTGCGCCGAGAGGCGCATCCGGGCGGCGGGCTGCTGCGCCTGCTCGCCGACATCCTGAACTGAATCCGAAGGACCGAACCCGAGGAGGACTTCATGGGCTTCATGGACAAGCTGCGGGCCGAGCTGGTCGACGTCATCGAGTGGATCGACGACGGCCGCCACACCCTGGTCTGGCGCTTCCCGCGCTACCACAACCAGATCAAGTACGGCGCGCAGCTGATCGTGCGGCCGGGCCAGGTCGCGGTGTTCGTGCACCAGGGCCGCGTCGCCGACGTGTTCGGTCCGGGCCAGCACCGGCTCGAGACGCGCAACCTGCCGATCCTCTCGACGCTCGCCGGCTGGCTGTACGGCTTCGACAGCCCGTTCAAGGCCGAGGTCTACTTCGTCAGCACGCGCCAGATCACCGACCTGCGCTGGGGCACGCCGAACCCGGTGCCGATGCGCGACCCCGAGTTCGGCGCGCTGCGCGTGCGCGCGTTCGGCAGTTACACGCTGCGCGCGCTCGAGCCGAAGGTGCTGCTGACCGAGCTCGTCGGCACCGACGGCGAGTTCGCCGCCGACGAGATCAACGAGCTCCTGCGCGCGATCATCGCGCAGAGCTTCGCCGACGTGATCGCGAAGAGCGAGCTCGGCGTGCTCGACCTGGCGTCGAACTACGCGCGCCTCTCGGAGCAGGTGCGCCGAACCGTGCTCGAGCGCATCGACGACGAGTACGGGCTCGAGCTCCCGCAGCTCGTGATCGTCAACGTCTCGGTGCCGGCCGAGGTCGAGCAGGCGCTCGACGCGCGCAGCAGCATCGGCGTGCTCGGCGACCTCGGCGCGTACCAGCAGTACCAGCTCGGCGCGGCGATGCCGGTCGCGGCCGAGAACCCGGCTGGCGGGCTCGCCGGCGCCGGCGTCGGCGTCGGCATGGGGATGGCGATGGCCGGCCGCTGGGCGCCGGACGGCGCGGCACCGGGCGGCGCGCCGCCGCCGCTGCCGGCCGCGTGGCACGTCGCCGAGAACGGCCAGCGCGTCGGTCCGTGGAGCCAGGCCGAGCTCGCGCGCGCGATCGCCGCGGGCCGCGTCGGCGCCGACACCCTGGTGTGGAGCGCCGGGATGCCGGAGTGGGCGCCCGCGCGCGACGTGCCGGCACTCGCCGCGCTGCTCGCGGCGGCGCCGCCGCCGCTGCCCGAGCGCTAGCCGCTCGTCCCGATCTCGAGCGAGCCGGAGCGGCGGCGCTAGCGCCGGTCGCGCGCGAGCCGGGCCATCGACCCGATCAGCTCGAGCGTGTCGGGCGGCGGCGCCGGGTCGCCGAGCTCGCGGTAGAGCGCCGCAACGTTGACGGCGATGCGCTCGGCGTCGCCCCACGACGCGTAGTCGTCGAGCGCGATCGCGCGCGCGGCCTCGCTGCGCGAGAGCCCGGCCTCGAAGCAGCGCCGCGCCTCGGCGGCGATGTGCTCGAGGTAAGCGCGCAACGCGCGCACCGCGCCCTTGTCGGAGACGGGGCCGTGTCCGGGCACGACGGTGTCGACGTCCATCGCGAGGATCGCGTCGCAGGCCCGCACCCAGTTGCCGACCGGGCCCTCCCAGATGATCGGGTGCCCGTCGACGAAGAGGATGTCGCCGGTGAAGACGGTGCGGTCGCCGGGCACGTGCACGAGCACGTCGCCGCGCGTGTGGGCCGGACCGACCTCGATCAGCTCCACCCCCTTGTCGCCGACCGCGAGCGTCTTGCGCCCGGAGAAGGTCTCGGTCGGCGGCGTCGGCTCGATGCCTTCGAACTGGAACGGCCCGAACGCGCGCCGCACGAACTCGGCGATCTCGGGGCCGAGCGCGTCGGCGTTCGCGACGAGCTGCGCGAGCACCGCCGGAGGCACGTCGCCCATCTCCTTCGCGCAGGCCTCCGACGCGACGATTCGCGCGCCCCCGACGAGCTGGTTGCCGTAGCAGTGGTCGCCGTTCGCGTGCGTGTTGACGAGCACGTCGATGCGGGCCGCGGCCGGCACCGCGCGGCGCATCGCGGCGAGCATCTCGCGGGTCAGCGGCAGGTCGAAGAGCGTGTCGACGAGCAGCGTCGCGTCGCCGTCGACGACGAGGCCGGCGTTGCACCAGCCCCAGGAGCCGTCGGGCTGGAGCCAGGCCCAGCAGCCGTCGCCGAGGTCGTGCAGACCCTTCGCGTACGCCATCGCTCCTCCCGGCTCCCCCGCCGCGCATCGTACCCCGCGGCGCCCCGGCGCGTCGCCCCGGCGCGGGCCGCTGGGGTAGCCTGCGGCGCATGCGGGCGGTGCGCGCGAGCGGAGGGCGGGTCGAGCTGGTCGACGTGCCGCCGCCGCCCGCCGACGCGTCGCGCGTGCGCGTCCGCGTGCGCTCGGCCGGCATCTGCGGCTCCGACCTCCACCTCGTCGGCACCGGCTCGCCGCTCGCGGCGACGCTCGGACACGAGATCGCCGGCACGGCGCCCGACGGCACGGGGGTCGCGATCGAGCCGCTGCTGCCGTGCGGCGCGTGCCCGCGCTGCATCGACGGCGACTACAACCTCTGCGCGCGCGGGCCGGCGATCGTGATCGGCGTCGCGCACGACGGCGGCATGGCCGAGGAGATCTCCGTACCCGAGCGCTGCCTCGTGCCGCTGCCGGCCGGCGTGCGGGTCGAGGACGCGTGTCTGGTCGAGCCGCTCGCGGTCGCGGTGCACGGCCTGCGCCGCGCGGGGCTGCGCGGGGGCGAGCGCGTCGCGGTGATCGGCGGCGGCAGCATCGGCCTGTGCGCGGTCGCCGCCGCGCGCGCGGCCGGCGCGCAGGTCGACCTCGTCGCGCGGCACGACGCGCAGCGCGAGGCCGGCGCCCGGCTCGGCGCCGGCGCCGAGGTCGGCGACGGCTACGACCTCGTCGTCGACGCCGCGGGCACGAAGAGCGCGCTCGCCGACGCGGTGGCGCGCTGCCGCGCCGGCGGCCGGCTCGCGCTGCTCGGGAGCTACTGGGAGGGCTTCTCGCTGCCGGGCTTCGCGCTGTGCCTGAAGGAGGTGACGGTCGTGCCGGCCAGCATGTACGGGCGCGGCGGCGTCGCGCGCGACATCGACGTCGCGGCCGGCACGCTGGCCGCGACCCCGGACCTCGCCGGGACCCTGATCAGCCACCGCTTCCCGCTCGACGCCGCAGCCGAGGCCTTCGCCACCGCCGCCGACCGCGCGGCCGGCGCGCTGAAGGTCGTGCTGGAGCCGTAGCGCGGG
>CAZQYK010000515.1:0-4777 GCA_964597285.1 uncultured Spirochaetales bacterium | reverse complement strand
TCGACTGACCCTCGTGCAGCGAGCCGAGGGAGGAGCCGCGGGGAACTCGACGATCGCGTCCGGGACCCCGAGCCCGGGCCACGCGGGGGCCGCCGTCTCGAGCCTCGACGCGCGGAACGAGGGCGGGGGCGCGCTCGAGGCCCGGTCGATCGCCGTCGGTGGAGCCGGCGGCAAGGACGGGCGGGCGGTGCAGGGCTCGACCGACGGCGGCTCGGCGACCGCTTCGGGAGTCGCGAGCGACCTCGATGGCGCCGGCGTCTCGCTCTTCGTCTCGGCCACCGGCGGCAAGGGCGGCGGGGGGGCCTCGTCGTTCGACAACGCCCTCGACGGCGGAGACGGCGGCGCGGCGACCGTCGAGGGGGCCTTCGCCTTCTCGGCCGGAGGAGCCGTCGTCGTCGAGGTGATGCAGATCGGGGGAGCGGGGGGACGCGGGCTGCGAGGCGCTGCGGGACGCGGAGCGGATTCCAGCCTCGTCGACGTCGCGAGCGGCGCCACCAGCGGGGCGCTGACGTTGATCCAGCGCGCGCACGGCGGCGACGCGGCACACGGCGCCGCCGGAACGATGGCGGTCGACGGAGGTGCGGCCCGCAGCGAGCTGAACCGCGCCGCGTCCGCGGCGCAGCTCGACGCGGTTCTCGAGGCCGTCGGCGGCGACGCGGGAAACGTCGAGAATCCCAGCGTCCGGTCGACCGGAGGCGGCGCCCAGGCGCGCGCGGATCTCCGAAACGACTCCGGGGGGATCTCGCTCACCGCGCTCGCTCGAGGGGGCGGACAGTTCATCGACCCGTTGCTCCCGTTCACGAGACGGGGCGGCTCCGCGGGTGGCGAGGCCACGGTCGCCGTCCGCGCCGAGACGCTCCACGACGGGCACGCGATCCGGATCGGGGCGGACACGCCGGCGACGCAGCGCGGTGCGCACGGGGGCGACGGTGGCGACGACGACGCGCTCTCCGGGACGCTTCGCGGCGGCGACGGGGGCCATGCGTCGAGCGAATCGATCGGCAGCGCACTGGGCGACGCCGAGGTGCTCGTGGTCGATCGGGCCCTGGGAGGTCGCGGCGGGCGGCCGCGGGCGGCGCAGACCGCGTTCGGGAGCGGCGGCGATGCGACGTCGAGCGCCGAGGCACGCAACCGTGGGGCCTCGCAGGTCCGGGCCGAGAGCACGGCGGCTGCGGGATCGGCCGGCGGCACGTCCTCGAGCGCGCCGATCGGCGCCGCGGGCGGTAGTGCGCTGGCGTCGGCGTGGGCCGAGGGACTCGGTGAGGCATACGCGTCGGCGGTGGCCCAGGCCGGCACCGGCAGTCGTGCCGATCTGGGCGGCGTCGCGACCGCCACCTCGACGGCGAGCGGGGTCAGCGCCGCCACGGCGCGCAGCCGGACGTTCCCCGCGACCGACGGCACGGCGCACGCGATCGGCCTGTTGAGCCGCGTCGGCGAGCCCGTGTCCGCGGCGACGGTCCGGACCGAGGCCATGTCGCAGGGCGGCTTCGGGTCGGCGCTCGCGTTCGTCCGGAGCGGCGACGGCGCGATCCCCGTTCCCGAGCCCGAGCGGAACGCGACGCTGGTGGATCTCTTCGACGTCGGCGAAGTCGGGGGCAAGATCGCCGACGTCGACATCGCACTGCGGGCCACGACCGGGTCGGGCGCCGCCGTGACGCAGCGTTCCCTCGTCGAGCTCGCGATCGGAGTCTCCGCGCTCGGCGACGACCGGCTCGCGCTCGCGTTCGGTGGGGCCGAGGTGGAGCAGCAGGGATTCGAGTCGCTACGCGTCGCCATCTCGCGCGATGGCGCCGTCGTCCTGGAGGAGATCTTCAGCGAGGCCGCCGACGCCGTGGCCTTCTTCTCGTCGCCTGCACTCGCTCTCGGCAGGGTCGAGGGCCCGACGCTCTTCTCCTACGAGCTGGTGATGACCTCGTCGCGCAGCGGCGACGGCTTCATCGGATCGATCGCGCTGCTCGTCGTGCCCGAGCCCTCGACCGGCGCATTGCTCCTGCTCGGACTGGTCGCTCTGCGGCTTCGCCGCGCCTGATCTGGTTCGAAACCCGCACCCTCGCATTCCCGAACGTTCGCGCGTGGGTTCGCCGGTCTAACTAACGTGTCTCGTTGCCGAGCGCCGAGGCCGCGTGATAGGTTGCGCGGCCTCACGGTGCGCGACCGGATCCCGGCGCCCGCTCCCCCCAGCACACACGCAGACGTTCGCTCCGGCCGCCGCAGCGAGAGGTGCCCTGCATGATCCGTCTCCCCATCGTCGCGGGCATCGCGCTCGCGCTGCTCGTCTCGGCGCTGCTGGCCCAGGGTCAGCTCGTGCCGCAGATCCCCGACGACTGGAGCGGCATCGACCACGCGCTGCTGCACGGGACGGTGACGCCGCCGGGCGCCGAGATCCAGGAGAAGCGCAAGGAGCTCGAGGCCTACGACGAGCTCGTCTACGGCTATCCGTCGCTGACCGAGGGGCAGCTGACGACGACCTACTTCAAGGACGGCGCGTTCCGGCCCGTCACCGACCCGTCGCGCGTCTACTACCCGCGCAGCGACGTCAAGATCGTCCGCGACGCGCAGTGGGGCGTGCCGCACATCTACGGCCTCACCGACGCAGCCGCCGCGTACGGCGCCGGCTACGCCGCGGTCGAGGACCGGCTGCCGTTGATCCTCGCGCTGAACGCGCTCGGCCGCGCCGAGGCCTTCGAGCTGCTCGGCGACAACGCGTCGTGGCTCGCCGACGCCGAGATCGCGCGCCTCTACGGATACACCGAGGAGGAGTTCCAGGCGCAGATCGACCGGATGCCGGTCGTCTACGGACAGGACGGTCAGGACATCGTCGAGCTGCTCGGCGAGCTCACCGCCGGCATGAACGGGGCGCTCGTCGGCATGCAGCTCGGGCTGCTGCCGATTCCGCCCGAGCTCGAGCTGCTCGGCGGCCTGCCGGGCCCGTTCCGGACCACCGACATCGTGTCGATCGTTTCGATCGTGCGCGCGCTCTTCGGTGCCGGCGGCGGCAGCGAGCTCGACAACGCGTCGCGGATGCTGTCGCTGATCGACGAGTACGGCCCCGAGCAGGGCCTCGCGATCTACGAGGACTTCCGCAACCGCTTCAGCGACGACGGCGTCGTGCACACGACCCACTCGTTCCCGTACGGCCAGGTCCCGGCGGTGATCGATCCGGCGTCGTCGCCGTTCCCGGTGCCGTACTCGGGCGGCGATCCGGGCCCGCAGGCCTTCTTCGATCAGCTGCTCGCGATCTTCCCGGGCGGCATCGGTCAGGCCAACGCGCAGACCGCCGACCTCGCCGACCAGGCGCGCATCCGCTGGGAGAACCTGGTGCTCGAGACGCCGGGCGGGCGCATCGACCTGTCGCGCTCCGGGCAGCTCAGCAACTACGTCGTCGTCGACGGCGCGATCTCGAGCACCGGCCATCCGATCCTGCTCGGCGGCCCGCAGGCCGGCTACTTCGACCCGCAGATCCTCGTCGAGAACGAGCTGCACGGCGACCGCATCCACGCGCGCGGCGCAGGGTTCCCCGGCATGGGCTTCGTCGTGATCGGCCGCAACGCCGACGCCGCGTGGACGCCGACCGCCGGCGGCTCCGACATGATCGACCTCTACGTCGAGGTGCTCTGCGACCCGGCGGGCGGCGAGGCGAACGAGGACGCGCTCCACTACCTCTTCGAGGGCGAGTGCGTCGCGATGGACCGCCGCGTGCACCGCACGCTCGACGCCGCACCGATCGACCTGCCCGGGCGCGAGCTGCTGCCCGAGATCGTCGTCGAGCGCACCGTCCACGGCCCGGTCGTCGCTCGCGGCCGGATCGGCGACCAGGCGGTCGCCGTGTCGCGCAAGCGCTCGACCTATCTGAAGGAGCTCGACGCGGCCGTCGCGATCCTGCGCCTGAACCGCAACGAGGTGCCCGACGGCGCCACCTTCGTCCGCGACTTCACCCGCTCGATGAACCTCTCGACGAACTGGGCCTACGCGAACGCCACCGAGATCGCGTACGTGCACGGCGGCCTCTACCCGGTGCGCCCGCCCGGCGCGCACCCCGACCTGCCGCTCTGGGGCACCGGCGGCTACGAGTGGCAGCGCGACCCGGGCCTCGCGAACGTCGCGCGCGCGAAGCACCCGGCCACCGACAACGACGACGTGTATCTCTCGGACCTCGCCGGGCCCGGCGAGCTGTCGCGCCACCCGCACGAGCTGGCGCCCGAGCGCCACTACACGGTGAGCTGGAACAACCGCCCGGCGCCGGATTGGTCGGCCTCGGACGCGCAGTGGGGCTACTCGAGCGTCTACCGCGCCGATCTGCTCGAGGACCTCGTCGTCCACGAGATCGAGGCGGGGCGCGCGATCAGCCCGGTGCGGCTGGTGCAGATCATGGAGCACGCGGGCCTGAGCGACCTGCGCGGCAGCCACGTGCTGCCCGAGGCGCTCGAGATCCTCGCGCACGCGACGAACCTCGGCCCGGTCGGCGCGCAGCGCGTCGCGGCGCTCGCGGCGTGGGCCGACGGCTGGACCGACTTCGCGAACGCACGCGGCCCGCTGCGCCGCGACGGCGACCGCGACGGCGCGTACGACCACGCCGAGGCGATCGGCATCCTGGACGCCTGGTGGGACCCGCTGATCCACGCCGTGTTCGACCCGGGCCTCGGAGGCCGCGACGTGGGCACGGTGTCGCGTCAGGCCTTCCACAACGCCCCGGGGCCGCTCGGCTCCGCCTTCCAGGGCGGCCTCTACGGCCAGGTCCGCACCGATCTCGCGATGGTCCTCGGCGAGCCGCTTGCCT
>CAZQYK010000514.1:0-2595 GCA_964597285.1 uncultured Spirochaetales bacterium | reverse complement strand
GACGGCGCGCGCCGCGTCTCCTTCGACGCGGCGATCCTCGCGGCCGGCTCGCGCAACGCGCGGCTGCCCGACCTGCCCGACGACCCGAGGATCCTCGACTCGACCTCGGCGCTCGAGGTCGACGGACGCGTGCGGCGCCTGCTCGTCGTCGGCGGCGGCATCATCGGGCTCGAGCTCGCGTGCGTCTACGACGCGCTCGGCAGCGAGGTCAGCGTCGTCGAGCTGCTGCCGGCGCTGATGGGCGGCGCCGACGCCGACCTCGTGCGGCCGCTGCAGCGCCGCATCGCGAAGCGCTACGCCGGCATCCATCTCGAGACGAAGGTCGGCGAGATCTCGGCGCGCGACGACGGCCTGCACGTGCGCTTCGAAGGCGCGAAGGCGCCCGAGCCCGCCGTCTTCGACGCGGTGCTCGTCGCGGTCGGGCGCCGCGCGAACGGCGACCGCATCGGCGCCGACGCGGCCGGCGTCGAGGTCGACGCGCGCGGCGTGATCCCGGTCGACGCGCAGCGGCGCACGAACGTCCCGCACATCTTCGCGATCGGCGACCTGACGGGCGCGCCGATGCTCGCGCACAAGGCGATGCACGAGGGACGCGTCGCCGCCGAGGTGATCGCCGGCGAGCCGGCGGCCTTCGACGCGCGCGCGATCCCGTCGGTCGCGTACACCGACCCCGAGGTCGCGTGGGTCGGGCTCACCGAGGCCGAGGCCGCCGAGCACGGCGTCGCGTTCGAGAAGGCGGTGTTCCCGTGGGCCGCGAGCGGCCGCGCGCTCGGCATCCTGCGCGACGAGGGCCTGACGAAGCTGCTCTTCGACCCGGAATCGCAGCGGCTGCTCGGCGGGGGCGCCGTCGGCCCGAACGCCGGCGAGCTCGTCGCCGAGCTCGCGCTCGCGATCGAGCTCGGCGCCGACGTCGAGGACGTCGCGCTGACGATCCATCCCCACCCGACGCTCTCGGAGACGGTCGGTCTCGCCGCCGAGGTCGCGACGGGCACCGTCACCGACATCTTGAAGCGTTAGCCCTCGCGGGCGACACTTCGGACCGTCTGCGGCCACCCACCCCCGGAGGCGCGTTCCGGTGGACGACGAGCGACGCCCGAAGGAAGAGCTCATCCGCGAGCTCAAGGCGCTGCGCTACCGGCTCGTCGAGCTGCAGCTCCCGGACGCCGACCCCGGCGCGCAGGCCGTCCGCGAGCTGCTCGACCAGATCCCGGCGATCCTGTGGACGGTCGACCTCGACCTGCGCCTCACCTGGTGGCGCGGCGGCGGCATCGAGGTGCTCGGCCTCGACGAGGAGGCCCAGCTCGGCACGAGCGTGCCCGACTTCTACGGCACGACGAACGCCGAGCACCCGGCCGTGCACGCGCACCGCGCCGCGCTCGAGGGCGAGGCGCGCGACTTCGAGGTGCAGGTCCGGCTCGACGGCCGTGCGCGCTGGCTGCGCGGGCACATCGAGCCGCTGCGCGGCAGCGGCGACGTGATCCGCGGCGCGATCGGCGTCGCGCTCGACATCACCGAGCGCGTGCGCGCCGAGGCCGACCGCGAGCGGCTGATCGGCGAGCTGCGCGAGGCGCTCGAGAAGGTCCGCACCCTGAGCGGGCTGATTCCGATCTGCGTCCACTGCAAGAGCATGCGCGACGACCGGGGCTACTGGCAGCAGGTCGACACCTTCGTGCGCACCCACTCCGAGGCCGAGTTCAGCCACGGCATCTGCCCCGAGTGCGTCGAGAAGCTGCTGCCGAGCCAGCGCTAGCCCGCCAGTCCGTTCACGCGTAGGCGCGGGTCGCGAACCAGAACAGGCCGAGGCCGCAGATCGCGGCCGAGCCGGCGGCGGCGACGCGCGGCTGCCAGTGCGGGCTGCGTCGCGCGAGCCCGGCGAGCAGCGGCCACGCGAGCGCGACGACCGCGAGCTGGCCGAGCTCGACGCCGGCGTTGAAGCCGAACAGCGCCGGCGCGAGCCGCGCGGTCGGAAGCTCGAGCTCGGCGAGCACGCCGGCGAAGCCGAAGCCGTGGATCAGCCCGAACGCGAACGCGACCGCCGCGCGAAGCCGCGCCGGGCGCGCGACGCGATCGAGCAGCGCGAAGTGGCAACCGGCGAAGAGCGCGAGGCCGCCGAGCACGAGCGGGCCGACCGCGCCGACGCCCCACGCCGCGAGCGCGGCCAGCGCCGCGGTGCCGAGCGCGAACGCCGCCGGCACCGCGCGGCCGCGCCCGCCGAGCAGCCACGCGTTCTCGGCGGCGACGAGCGCGATCGAGTAGCCGATCAGCGCCTCGACGCCGACCGCGTCGGGGCGCACGACGCCGAGCACCGCGAGGCCGAGCGTCACGCTGTGCGCGAGCGTGAACGCCGTCACGAGCCCTGCCACCTCGCGGACGCTCGCCGCGAGCAGCAGCAGCGCGAGGACGAACGCGAGGTGGTCCCAGCCGGTCAGGATGTGCTCGACGCCGAGCGCGACGTAGCCGGCGAGCGTCGTGCCTTCGGAACCCCCGCCCGACCCTTCCGGCGCGTCGAGCTCCCCGCGCCGGTCCCACTGGCTGAGCACGCGCTCGGGCGCCGGCTCGCGGGGGCGCGCGACGCGCGCGAAGTGCAGATGCGAC
>CAZQYK010000513.1:0-3225 GCA_964597285.1 uncultured Spirochaetales bacterium | reverse complement strand
TGTGTCGGCTCGCCCCGCGCGTCGACGTAGCGCAGCAGCACCCGGCCCTCGCGCTCGAGCTCGGCGAGCCGCTCCGGCGACGCGTGGTAGGCGCCCTCGCCGTGCTTGATCGGCAGCCGAAGGACCTGGCCCGGCTTCGCGCGCGACGTGAACGGCGCGCTCGCGCGCTCGACCCGCACGTGCACGAAGTCGCACACGAAGTGCAGGTGGTGGTTGCGCACCAGCGCGCCGGGCAGCAGGCCCGCCTCGCACAGGATCTGGAAGCCGTTGCAGATGCCGAGTACCGGCCCGCCGGCGTCGGCGGAGCGCTTCACCGCGCCCATGATCCGCGCGTAGTGGGCCATCGCCCCCGCGCGGAGGTAGTCGCCGTAGGAGAAGCCCCCGGGAATCAGCACCGCGCCGGTGCCCGCCGGCAGCTCGGTCTCCTTGTGCCAGACCAGGCGCGCGTCGGCACCGAGCACCGCCTTCAGCGCGAAGCGCAGGTCGCGGTCGTCGAGCGAGCCGGGCAGCTGAATGACCGAGAACATCGGGGGAGACCTCGCGCGCGCACCGAGAGTATCCGGGGGAGACCTCGCGCGCGCATGCTAGCATCCGCGCACCCTCCCCGGGCGCCGCACCGACGGGCGACGGCGCCGCCCCAGCCGAACGAGGTACCCCCATTGGGCACGGATCCGCGACTGCTGCGCGACCAGTGCGCCCGCACGCTCGAGCGCACCGACTTCCGGGGTCTCGGCGCGCGCGAAGAGGGCAAGGTGCGCGACAGCTACGTGCAGGGCGAGCGCCGCACCCTCGTCGTGACCGACCGCGTGAGCTGCTTCGACGTCGTCGTCGGCACGCTGCCGTTCAAGGGCCAGGTGCTGAACCAGCTCGCCGCGTTCTGGTTCGAGCGCACCGCCGGGATCGCGCCGAACCACCTGATCGAGGTGCCCGACCCCTGCGTCTCGGTCGTCCGCGAGCTCGAGGCGCTGCCGGTCGAGTTCGTGATGCGCGGCTACCTGACCGGCTCGACGTCGACGTCGATCCTCACCGCCTACGCGAAGGGCGAGCGCAGCTACTGCGGCCACCGGCTGCCGGAGGGCCTGAAGCCGCACGAGCCGCTGCCGGAGCCGCTGCTGACGCCGACGACGAAGGCGCCGAAGGGCGAGCACGACGAGCTGATGTCGCGCGAGCGCATCATCGAGCGCGGAACGCTCCCGGCCGAGGTCTACGACGAGGCCGCGCGCATCGCGCACGCGCTCTTCGCCGAGGGCCAGCGCTGGGCCGCGAGCCGCGGGCTGATCCTCGTCGACACGAAGTACGAGATCGCGCGCGGGCCCGACGGCGGGCTCGTCGTCATCGACGAGATCCACACGCCCGACTCGTCGCGCTACTGGTATCGCGACCGCTACGAGCGCGCGCTCTCCGAGGGCCGCACGCCCGACGCGCTCGACAAGGAGTACGTGCGGCGCTGGCTCGGCGAGCAGGGCTACCGCGGCGACGGCGCGCCTCCGAAGCTGCCGAACGACGTGCGCTGCGAGGCCGCGCGCCGCTACATCGAGGCCTTCGAGCAGATCACCGGCCGCGACTTCGCGCCCGACACCGACGAGCCGACGGCGCGCATCGCACGCAACCTCGGGATCGGCTGAGTGCAAGCGAGCGAAGCGAGCGCGCCGCGAGGCGTAGCCGAGCGGAGTCGAACAGTGGCCTCGACGTTCGCGAAACTACGGAATCCGCACCGCGGATTCCTTCACGGGCTCTGAGGGCGGGGCGTTGCGGGCCGCGCTCCTCGAGACCCAGGGCAAGCCGCTCGAGATCGTCGACGACCTCGAGGTCGCCGCGCCCGGCCCCGGCCAGGTGCGCGTCGACGTCCGGCACTGCGGAATCTGCCACTCCGACCTCGGCATCGTCGACGCCGAGAACCCGGCGCTGGCGCTGCCGATCGTGCTCGGCCACGAGGCGGCCGGCGTCGTCGAGAGCGTCGGGCCGGGCGTCGAGGCGCTCGCGCCCGGCGACACCGTCGTGCTCACGCCGTGCCCGCCCTGCGGCGGCTGCTACTGGTGCGTGCGCGGCGAGGCGGCGCTCTGCGTGAACTCCGACGGGATCCTGACGAGCGCGTTCCCCGACGGCTCGACGGGTCTCTCGCGGCGCGGCGAGCGCGTGTTCCGCGGCCTGAACGTCGCGGGCTTCGCCGAGCGCGTGCTGACGCAGGCGAGCGGAGCGGTGCGGATCCCGAAGGAGGTGCCGACCGAGATCGCCTGCGTGATCGGCTGCGCGGTGCAGACCGGCGTCGGCGCGGTGCTGAACACCGCGCGCGTCGAGGAGGGCGCGAGCGTGCTGATCCTCGGCGCCGGCGGGATCGGCCTGTCGATCTGCCAGGGCGCGCGGCTCGCCGGCGCGGCGAAGATCGTCGTGTCCGACCCGGTCGCCGACCGCCGCGAGGTGGCCGGCCGCCTCGGCGCGACGCACACGCTCGACCCGGCGCACGACGACGTCGCGGCTTGCTGCCAGGAGCTGACCGGCGGCATCGGCGTCGACTACGCCTTCGACGCCGCCGGCTCGGCCGCGCTGCTCCAGACCGCGATCCAGGCCACGCGCAAGGGCGGCACGACGGTGATCGTCGGCGCGGTGCCGGTGACGCAGCCGCTCGAGCTGTCGCCGGTGGCGCTCTTCGGAATCCAGGAGAAGAAGCTCGTCGGCTGCCTGCTCGGCAGCTGCCACTCGCAGCGCGACGTGCCGCTCCTCGTCGCGCTGTGGCAGGCCGGGCGTCTCGACCTCGAGAGCCTCCAGAGCACGCGCCGCCCGCTCGAGCGCATCAACGAGGCGCTCGACGACCTGCGCGCCAGCCGCGGCGTTCGGCACGTGATCGAGTTCTGAAGCAAGCCGGCGCAGCCGGCGCGCAGCGAGGCGAAGCCGAGCGAAGTCGAACAGTGGCCTCCGCGCGCGCTGCGGAGGAAGCCGTCGTGCGACGAGACAGGCTTTGAGGGCCCGGCACACAACACCGAAGATCGCGACGCGCGAGGACGTGCGCCGCGCCGCCGGACGCGCGGTCGTCTGCGGCTTCGAGGGCACCGCGCTCGGCCCGGAGCTGCGCGAGATCCTGCGCGAGGTCCGGCCCGCCGGCCTGATCCTGTTCGCGCGCAACGTCGAGTCACCGGCGCAGGTGCGCGAGCTCGCGTCCGAGCTGAAGGCGCTGCGCCCCGACGACCCGCTGCTGCTGACGATCGACCAGGAGGGCGGCCGCGTCGC
>CAZQYK010000512.1:0-7435 GCA_964597285.1 uncultured Spirochaetales bacterium | reverse complement strand
CGCGCCGCTCGCCGAGCGGATCGCCGCGCTCGGGCGCCCGCTCTACGGGCCGGACTTCGACGTCGAGCTCGGCCCCGACCTGCGCGTCGCGCGGCGCGTGCTCGGCGGCGTCGCGCTCGCCGAGCGTCAGCTCTCGGCCGGCGCGCGCGAGCAGCTCGCGTTGCTCGCGCGGATCGCGGCGGCGCGGATCGCCGGCGGCGTTCCGCTGTGGCTCGACGACGCGCTCGGCCACACCGACCCCGCGCGCCTCGCCGCGCTCGGCCCGCTGCTCGCCGCCGCCGGCGAGCAGACCCAGGTCGTCGTCCTCACCTGCGCGCCCGAGCGCTTCGCGCACGTCCCGGGTGCGCGCTTCTTGGAGCTCGACTGACCGGGAACGGGACCGACCTCGCCGACGAGGCAGCCCGCTTCGAGGCGCGGCCGCACCGCACGGTGCTCGCGCTGTCGGTGCCGGTCGTCGTGTCGCTCGTCGCCGAGCCGATCACCGGCCTCGTCGACACGGCCTTCGTCGCGCGCCTCGGCGAGGCGCCTCTCGCCGGGCTCGGTGTCGGCGCGGCGCTGCTGTCGAGCGTGCTCTGGGTGTTCAACTTCGTCGGCATCGGCACCCAGACCGAGGTCGCGCAGGCGCTCGGCGCCGGCGACCGCGCGCGCGGGCGCGACGCGTTCGGCGTCGCGCTAGCGCTCGGCGCGGCGATCGGCGTCGGGCTCGCGCTCGTCGCCGCGCCGCTCCTGCCGTGGCTCGTCGCGTGGATGGACGCGCGCGGCGAGGTCGCCGACGCCGCGCGCGTCTACCTCGGCATTCGCCTGCTCGGCGCGCCGCCGGTGCTGGTGACGATGGCCGCGCTCGGCGCGCTGCGCGGACTGCACGACATGCGCACGCCGCTGTGGATCGCGCTCGGCACGAACGCCGCGAACGTCGCGCTCGACGCCGTGCTGATCTTCGGCGCCGGGCCGATCCCGGCGCTCGGCGTCGCCGGCGCCGCGTGGGCGACGGTCGCGAGCCAGTGGGGCGGCGGCCTGTGGGCGCTCGCCGCGGCGCGCCGCCGGCTCGGACGCCCCGGGCGCGTCGACCTGCGCCAGACCCGCGCGCTGCTCGTGGTCGGCCGCGACATGTTCGTGCGCACCGGCCTGCTCGTCGCGTTCATCCTGCTGACGACGCGCGCCGCGACGCGCATCGGCAGCGAGGCGGGTGCGGCGCACCAGGCGATCCGCCAGGTGTGGATCACGACCGCGCTGCTGCTCGACGCGTTCGCCGCCGTCGCACAGACCCTCGTCGGCACCGGCCTCGGCGCGCGGCGCGTCGCCCTCGCGCGGCGGGCCGCCGACGTCGCGACGCGCTGGGCCGTCGCGACCGGCGCCGTGCTCGCCGCGGCGATGCTCGCCGGCGAGGCGTGGGTCGCCGCGGCGCTCGTGCCGGAGGCGGCGCGCGGCGCATTCGGGCCGGCGTGGCGCGCCGCGGCGCTCGCGCAGCCACTCAACGCGATCTCGTTCGCGACCGACGGCATCCACTGGGGCGCGCGCGACTACCGCTACCTGCGCGACGCGATGGCGGCGGCCACCGCCGCCGGCGCCGCGGTGCTCGTCTGGGGCGAGTGGAGCGGCCGCGAGACGCTGTGGACGGTGTGGATCACGACGGCCGGCTGGATCGCGGTGCGCGCGCTCTTCGGCGCGCTGCGCGTCTGGCCCGGATGGGGCCGCGCCCCGCTGCGCGCGCGGTAGACTGCGCGCGCGTGAGCGACCCGACCCGAGCCGATCCCGGACCCGCCGCGCGGCGCGAGGCGCGCGTGCGCGGAGAGAAGCACCCGCGCGTGACGCTGCTGCGCCACGGCGAGCCGGACTGGGCGCCCGAGGGCACCTCGGTGCCGGACCCGGGCCTGACGGCATTCGGCCGCGCGCAGGCACGCGCCGCCGCCGAGCGCATCGCGCGCGAGGGCGTCGACGCGATCTACGTGAGCCCGTACCGGCGCGCGCAGGAGACCGCCGCGCCGCTGGTCGCGGCGACGGGGATCGGCGCGGTGACGCTGCCCGGCCTCGCCGAGATCGGCGTCGCGGTCGACGGGCTGACGCAGGAGGCCGTCGACCACTACTTCGTCGAGGCGTCGCAGCGGCCGCTCGACGAGCACTGGCAGGGCTGGCCCGGCGCCGAGAGCTTCCGCGACTTCCACGCGCGCGTCGTCGACGCGCTCGAGTCGCTGCTCGCGCGCCACGGGGTGCGCCCGCGCCGCGACGCCGAGCACGCGTTCACGCAGTGGGACCTCGACGGGCCGCCGCCGCGCCTCGTCGTCGTCGCGCACGGCGGCACCAACGCGGTGGCGCTCGCGCATCTGCTCGACGTTCGCCCGGTGCCGTGGGAGTGGCTGCGCTTCGAGAGCGAGCTCGCCGCGTACTCGATCGTCCAGGCGCGCGCGCTCGGCCCGAAGGGGAGCGTCTGGTCGCTCCAGGACTTCGGCGAGGTCGACCACCTCGTCGCGGCGGGGCTGCGCGAGCGCTAGGAGGCCTCGGACGCCGCGGCGTTCGCGCGCGCGAGCAGCTCGCGGATCTTCGCGTTCTCCGGGTCCAGCGCGCTGGCGCGCGTCAGCGCCTCCCGCGCGAGGTCCAGCCGGCCGAGGCGCATCCACGTCTGGGCCGACCCCACCAGCGCCCCGACGTGGTCGGGCGACTGCGACAGCGCCGCTGCGAACGCCTCCGAGGCGTCGTCCCAGAGCCCGAGCGTCGCCTGCGCGTGGCCGAGTCCGACCCAGGCCGCCGGCGTCGGGTGGAGGTCGAGGCTGCGCCGGAACGCCGCGAGCGCCTCCTCGGGCCGGCCGGCGCGCTCGAGCATCCGTCCGACGCCGAAATGGAGCTGCGGTCCGTCGCGCCCGATCCACGACAGCCAGCGCGAGGCGCGCACGAGCTCGTCCACGTCGCGGTGCTCGTGGCGCGACACGACGGAGCGCATCCACAGGTCGGCCCCGGCGATCGAGAGCGCCGCGAGCCCGAGCATCGCAACGGCCGCGCGGAAGCGCGAGCCGGACGGCGCCAGCGCAGGAGCGCCGCCGCTCTCCGGCGACGCATCGCGCAGCAGCAGACGCGCGATGCGTCCGTCGCGCAGCTTCCAGATCGCGCCGTCGAGCACGAAGTGGTGCAGGTTGACGACCGACACCACGAGGATCGCGAGCCCGAGGTCCCACGGCACCGAGCCGAGCAGGTAAGGCGCGAACGCGAGACCGGGCAGGATCGTCACCGCCGACCCCGCGAGCAGCGCCCGTCCGAGATAGGGCCCGAGGCGGTGCGAGGGGTCCTCGCGCTTCGCGTAGTACGACGTGACCCAGAGGTACTGCACCGCGTGGGCCGCGGAGATCCAGATCACCGAGAAGGCCAGGCCCTCGAGGGGGATCGACGCGACGACGCGCAGGAAGGCCGGCGCGGAGTACCACAGCGCCTGGACGCCGAGCAGGCAGATCGACGGCGCGAGATCGCGCACGTTCGCGTCGCGCAGCAGCAGCGCGACGGCGCCGCCGAGCGAGAGCAGGTACGCCAGCCCGACGACCGGGATGGCAAGCGCGAGCAGGGCGGCGGGGATCCGCAGCGGCAGGAAGCGGATCGCCTGCTGCTCGAGGTCGCCGGGGAAGGGGACGCTCGCAATCGCCGCGACGTAGCCCTGGCCGTGCAGCACGAGGATCCACAGCGCGAAGGAGAGCAGGAAGGAGACGTACAGCAGCCGCTTGGCGCGCGGCTCGACGACGACGCCGCGACGCCGCAGGAACATCAGCGCGAGGCCGTAGTTCTGGCCCGAGAAGTGCCAGGGGCTCCAGGTCGCGTAGGCCGTGAAGAGCAGCGAGCCGACGAGCCCGTAGCGCAGGCCGGCGACGAAGAGCGCGCCGAGCGCGATCGTCGCCCAGACCGAGAACAGGACGTACTTGCGGCGGTCGTCGCGCTGCTCGTAGACGCGCAGGATCGTCGCGCCGTAGTGCGGCCCGCTCAGGAAGAGCGCCATCAGCGCGATCGCGAGCGCCGGCCACGCCGCGACCTCCCAGACGCCGGAGAACGCGACCAGCAGCGGGATCGAGGCCACGTAGCCGACCCCCGCGCCGAGCAGCAGGTCGGGCGCCGGCCCATAGAGCCAGCGTCCGCCAGGGCGCGCTGCGTGCGCCACGTCGACGGGTGCGGGTGCCGCCATTGGCTCGCCGGAAGGATACAAAAAGCCTTGTGTCGGGCGCGCGCAGCCTGCGACGCTGGGGCTCGACGGGGAGCGAGCCATGGACGACTTCCGGACTCCGATCGCGCTCGGCCGCACCGGACTGCGCGTCTCGCGCCTCGGGATCGGCAGCAGCTTCACGAGCGACGCGCGCGTGATCGAGGAGGCCGTCGAGCGCGGCGTCAACTACCTCTACTGGGGCTCGATCCGACGCCCGGCGTTCGGGCGCGCGATCCGCGACGTCGCGCGGCGCCGTCGCGAAGGGGTCGTCGTGACCGTCCAGTCGTACACGCGCGTGGCCGCGCTGCTGGCGCCGTCGGTCGAGATCGCGCTGCGCCGCACCGGGCTCGACTACTTCGACTTCCTCCTGCTCGGCATGTGGAACCGGCCGCCGGGCCCGGCCCTGGTCGACGCGGCGCGACGGCTGGTCGAGCGCGGCCGCGTGCGACACCTGATGCTCAGCACCCACAACCGGCCGTCGCTCCAGCAGCACTTCCGCGAGTTCGAGCGCGGCGAGAGCCCCTACGACGCGTTCATGCTGCGCTACAACGCGGTGCACCGCGGCGCCGAACGCGACGTGTTCCCCCACCTGCCCGCCGAAGGCGCGCGGCCCGGCATCCTCGCGTACACCGCGACGCGCTGGGGCCACCTGTGCGACCCGGCGAAGATGCCGCCGGGCGAGGCGCCGCCGCCGGCGCGCGACTGCTACCGCTTCGCGCTGAGCCACCCCGACGTCGACCTCGTGCTGTGCGGCCCGAAGGACCGCGACCAGATGCGCGAAGCGCTGTGCGCGCTCGACGCCGGACCGCTCGCGCCCGACGAGCGCGAGCGCCTCGTGCGCATCGGCGACCACGTCTACGGCCGCTACCGGCCGCAGTTCGCCGAGCGCGGCGACGACGCCGCGGCGTAGCCCCGGCCGCGGGGATCAGCCCCCCAGCGCCTTGCCGAGCACCTGACCGGCGAGCGCGAGCGCGTCGAGATCGTGGAGACGCGTGAAGGTGCGGGTCATGCGGGGGTCCTCCGTCGCTGGAGACCGCGCTCGACGAGTCGCTCCTCGAGCAGGGGAATGCGGTCGTGGCCCCAGAAGAGCTCGCCGTCGAGACGGAACATCGGGACCCCGAACACGTGGTCGGCGTGCGCCTCGTCGATGCAGGCGTCGAGCGCCGCGGGCCCCGGCCCGCCGAGATAGGCGCGATAGGCGTCGGCTTCGCGGCCGAGATCGGCGACGAGCGCGGCCACCTCGTCGGGAAGGTCGATCTCGAGGCGGTGCTCGAAGAAGCGCCGGAACACCTCGAGGCTGTACTCGGCGAAGAAGCCCTCGCGTTGCGCGAACAGGCCGCCGATCAGCGCCGGCGACGAGTCGTAGACCTTGCGCGGGCCGCGGATCGTGAAGCCGCCGCGCTTGTTCGCCCAGCGGCGCACGTCCATGTACGAGTAGCGCGCCTTCCAGTCCGAGTACTGACTGCGCTGCCCGGGGCCCTTGATGCGCAGCGTGAACGGGATGAAGCGTGTCTCGACCGCGTAGCGCTCGGAGAGCGCCAGCGCCGGCTCCATCGCGACGTAGGCGAACGGGCTCTTGTAGTCGAAGTAGACCTTGAGCTCCACGGAGAGCGGCATTCTACCGCCGCCGCGCGCGCGCTTCTAGTTGAGCAGCGTCTGCGTGACGAAGTCGGCGATCGCCTGGCGGTCGTCATCGCCGAGGTCGTGGAAGAGCACGCCGGCGTCGCGATCGCGGCGATAGACGCACTCGGCGTCGATCTCGAGGCGCGCGCCGCGCGGCAGGTCGAGGACGAGCGCGAAGTGGTCGCCGGCCTCGAGCGACTCGTCGCCGTGCAGCAGGCAGCCGTTCTCGGAGAGCGAGCGGACGACCGCGAGCCACTCGCGCTCGCCGCGGCTGCAGCTCGCCGAGAGGTGCGTCGCGACGCGCGGCGTGCGGCGCGGCGTCGTCTCGGTGAGCTCCTGGATCGCGCGGTAGAGGTCGCGCGTCGCCGCCGGCCGCCGCAGCGCGCCGGCGACGCGCGGGTCGTCGGGCTCGGCGCCGGGCCGCGACGTCAGCAGCAGGATCGGCACCGCCTCGCCGCGCGCGACCGCGACCTCGAGCTGCTCCTCCTCGAGCAGCACCAGGGCCGGGCGCAGCGACTCCGCGCCCTCGATCTCCTCGATCTCCTCGGGGAGCAGGATCAGATAGCCGAGCTTGCCGAGCAGCAGCCGGGCGAGCGGCGCGAACGACTCCGCGCGGGCGCGGCTCAGGACGACGCGGTGCCGCTGCGGGGACGCCATGCGCGCTGCATCGGCCGCTCGCGCGCGGCGGTTGAGGCGCCCCCCTCCCCCCGCGCGATGCCGCGCGCTTGTGAAGCGGAGCTGCACATGCCCGGCGCGGCGCCGGCCAGCGAGTTGAGTCCGCCGCGCGCGGGACGATAAGGACTTGGAAACCGGCGCGCGGCGCTCCGCCGCGCCCGCTGCCCGGCGGCCGATCCACGCGGCCTGCGCGAGACACCTCCGATTGGACCTCCTCCACGCGCTCGCCCCGCTCGGACTCTGCGATCCGTGGAGCCCGCCTCCGTTGTGGGCGGCGCTCGGATCGGGCGCGGCGATCGGCGTGGTCTACTTCGCGCTCCCGATCGCGGTCACGGTGTTCGCGACCAAGCGCGGCGACCTGCGCGGCAGCTGGGCGCTGCTGTGGGGCAGCGGCTTCCTGATCGCCACCGGCGCCGCGCAGGTGCTGTCGAGCTGCGGCGCGCAGGAGACCGCCGCGGCGATCACCGTCGCCCTGTCGCTCTTCGCGGTGCTCCTCGTGCTGCCGCTGCTGCCCGACGCCTCGGCCTACGGCCCGGCGCAGCTCGCCGCCGCGAACGAGCGTCTGCGGGCCGAGATCGCGAGTCGCGTGATCGCCGAGAGCGAGCTGAAGCGCCACGCGAAGGAGCTCGAGGCGGCGCGCGACGCGGCAAACTCCGCGAGCCGCGCGAAGGGCGAGTTCCTCGCGAACATGAGCCACGAGATCCGCACGCCGCTGAACGCGGTGATCGGCCTGACCGAGAATCTCCTCGGCACCGAGCTCACCGACTATCAGCGCGAGAACGTCGAGACGGTGCTCGGCTCCGGCTCGCAGCTGCTCGCCGTGATCAACGACATCCTCGACTTCTCGAAGATCGAGGCGCTCAAGCTGCAGCTCGACCGGATCGAGTTCGACCTCGCCGTCGCCGTCGGGGACAGGCTGCGGGCGTTAGCGGGCGTGGCCGCGCGCAAGGGCACCGAGCTCGT
>CAZQYK010000511.1:0-2829 GCA_964597285.1 uncultured Spirochaetales bacterium | reverse complement strand
CGATCTCGTCGGCGCCGGCGGCGACGTAGTAGCCGCCCGACGCCGCGACGTCGGAGAACGACGCGACCAGCGGCTTGTCCGCGCGGCGCGCGTGCCGCGCGGCGAGCCAGACGCCGTCGGAGGCGAGCGCCGAGCCGCCGGGGCTGTCGATGCGGAACACCACCGCGGCGATCGCCGGGTCCTCGAAGGCCTCCTCGAGCGCCTTCGACACGGTCTCGGACGCGAGCACCGGGCTCCCGGTCGGCGAAGCGAATCCCTCGCCCTGCACGACGTTGCCGGCGCCGTAGACGAGCGCGAAGGTCGCCACCGGCTCGAAGCCGACGCTCGCCGCGTCGACCTCGCGGTAGACGTCGGCCTCGACGACCGGACCGTCGCCGACGAGCGCGACGACCTCGTCGAACGCGCGCTCGCCGTCGGCGAGGCCGAGCGCCTCGAGCTCGCTCGGCTGCACCGGCGCGGCGTCGATCGCCGCGCGCACCGCGGCGGGATCGAGCGAGCGTGCCTCGGCGATGCCGGCGACGAAGTGGGCGTCGATCGAGTCGAGCAGCGCACCGGCCATCTCGCGGTGCGCGTCGCTCATCTCGCGGCCGGCGATCGTGTCGGCGGCGGTCTTGTACTCGCCGACGCGCTCGACCTCGAGGTCGACGCCGAGATCCTCGAACAGGCCGCCGAGGAAGAAGTACTCGCCGGCCAGGCCGACCAGCGGCGCGCGCGTTGCCGGCGCGACGTAGAGCTCCTGCGCTGCGCTCGCGACCCAGTACTCGAGGTTCGCGCCGAAGGACTCGAGCTCGAGCCAGGCCACCGTGCGGCGGCCGCGCTCGCCGAGGCGCGCGATCGCATCGCGGATCTCCTGCGCCTTGCCCCAGCCCACCTCGAGGTCGCGCACGCGCAGCACGACGGCGGCGAGGCGCTCGTCGCGCTCGGCCTTCGCGAGCTCCGACAGCAGGCCCACGAGCGGCCGCGGCCCGCCGCCGACGACGCGCGCGAGCAGCGGCGCCTCGGCGCCCTCGACGTACGCGCCCTCGACGTCGATCACGAGCACGCTGCCCGACTCGATCTCCGGGCCGCGCGGCAGCAGCCACAGCGCCAGACCGACCGCGAGCACGAGAACGAACACCACGCGGCGCAGCTTCATCGCTTCCTCCCCGAGCCCCGGTCGCCGACTTCTCGCGGCGCGGGAGGGCGCGAGCGTAGGTTATTCTTCCGCGCGATGGCCAAGGAGGTGTACGTCGCCGCGGTCGGCCTGACGAAGGTCGACCTGACCGGCCGCATCTTCGCCTCGGTCTTCGACCTCTTCGCCGACGCCTACCGGCGCGCGCTCGAGGACTCCTCGGTGCGCAGCTTCGACGCCGTCCAGGTCGGCATCATGGACAGCGAGGAGTTCGAGAACCGCGCGAACATCGCGACGAAGGTCGCCGACCGCCTCGGCCTCACCGGCATTCCGGCGGTGCGCAGCGAGACCGCGTCGTCGACCGGCGCCGCGGCCTTCCACGAGGCCTACTACAAGGTGGCGTCGGGCGAGTTCGAGAGCGTGCTCGTGCTCGGCGGCGAGCGGATGAAGATGGTGACGACCGAGGTCGCCACCGCGATCATGTCGAAGACGGTCGACCCCGAGGAGCGGCGCTTCGGCTTCACGATGCCGGCGCTGATCGCGCTGATCACGCAGGCGTGGCTGCGCGAGCGCCGGCTCGGCGCGAAGGCCGGCGCCGAGGTGCTCGCGCGGCTGATGCACCGCGCGCACGCGCTCGGCGCGCGCAACCCGCTCGCGGCCTTCCACGGCCGGCCCGAGCCGCTCGAGGCCTACTTCGACGAGGCCCGCAACCTGCCGGTCGCGACGCCGCTGCGCCGAAAGGACTGCTCGCCGATCTGCGACGGCGCCGCGGCGGCGATCCTCACCTCGCGCCCGCAGGCCGTGCGCGTCGCCGGGCTCGGCTCGGCGACCGATACCTCGTCGATCCTCGACCGCGCCGCCTTGACCTCGCTCGACGCGACGCGCCGCGCCGCCGCGACCGCCTATTGGCGCGCCGGCGTCGCCGACCCGCGCCGGCTCGAGGGCGTCGTCGTCGAGGTGCACGACGCGTTCAACAGCCTGCTGCCGATCGGCCTGATCGACCTCGGCCTCGTCGAGCCGGGCGACGCGATCGCCGCGCTCGTCGGCGACCTGCACGGCGAGCCGGGCGACCCGCTCGAGCACCCGGTCAGCGGCCCGCGCGGCCGGATCCCGACGAACCTCTCGGGCGGCCTGAAGGCGCGCGGCCACCCGGTCGGCGGGACGGGGCTGTTCCAGATCTGCGAGAACTACCTCCAGATCACCGACCGCTTCCCGAACCGCGCCGCGCAGGTGCCGGGCGCGCGCTTCGGCATCTCGAACTCGATCGGCGGCCCGGGCAACAACAACTACGTGACGCTGCTCGAGCGCGCCGACGGCCGGCGCCGCCGCGACGCGGTGCCGGCGCCGCGGCGCCTGTACGAGTCTCCCGAGAGCCGCGGCGAGCGCGCGCTCTCCGCCGACCTGCACGGCGCCGACGCGCGCGTCGAGGCGGCGACGACGATCCACGTCACCGCCGGCGGCGGCGAGCCGATCCACGTCGCGCTGCTGAACGTCGGCGGGCGGCGCGTGTTCGCGAAGCTCGACGACGCCGCGCAGCTCGACGCGCCGCTCGAGGAGATGCTCGCCGGCCAGAAGGTGCGCTTCCTCGTCAAGGACGACGGCGACCACTACTTCCAGGTGCCGCGCGGCGGGCTCGACCTCGGCCGCGTCGTGCAGGCGATCCGGCGGCGGGTCGGGGCCTGACCCACGATGCCGCGGCGGCGGGTCGGAGCGTGACC
>CAZQYK010000510.1:0-3570 GCA_964597285.1 uncultured Spirochaetales bacterium | reverse complement strand
CGACGGCACCGGCAGCGCGAGGTCGCGGATCGCGTCGAGCTCGCCGCGCTCGCAGGCGCGGTCCATCGCGCCCTGCGCGATCTCGGCGATTTGCGGCCGCAGCCGCTCGACCGCGCGCGGCGTGAAGGCCTTGCTGACGAGCTTGCGCAGCCGCGTGTGGGTCGGCGGGTCCTGCTGCAGCATGAACAGGCCCGGCCGGCGCGCGTCGGGCAGCCGCGCCTCGTCGAAGCGCGTGCCGTCGCGCCGGCGCACGCCGGCCTTCACGTCGCGCAGCATCCGCACGCAGTCGGCGTGGCGCGTCACGCGCCACAGGCCGAGCGGCGTGCGGTCGACCGGCGCCGTCTCGCGCAGGTGGCGGAGGAAGGGATGGGGGTCGGCGCGGAACGCGGCCTGGAAGGCCGGGTCGAGCAGGTTCGCGCCGTGCCATTCGTCCGTCGGATCGGGCCTTCGACTTCGCTCGCCTGCGGCTCGCTGCGCGCGGACTTCGTCCGCTTGCGGCACTAGATGACCCCACGCTCGCGCAGGCCGCCGAGCTCGTCCCAGCCGTAGCCGAGGAGCTCCGTCAGCACGAGCTCGGTGTGCTGGCCGTGCTCGGGCGCCGGCAGCCGCACCGAGCCCGGCGTCTCGGACAGCCGCACCGGGATCCCGACGTACTTGGTCTTGCCGTGCGTCGGGTGGTCGAAGTCGATCACGTAGTCGTTCGCGAGCATCTGCGGGTCGTCGGCGAGGTCGTTCACGCTGTTGACGATCGTGTAGATGAAGTCGCCGCCGTTCTTCAGGATCCCGAGCCACTCCGCGCGCGGCCGGGTCGCGAAGGTCGCGTCGAGGATCTCGATGCACGCGGCCGCGTTGCCGGCGCGCGCGCCCATCGTCGCGAAGCGCTCGTCGGTCGCGAGCTCGGGGCGGCCGATCGCCTTCGCGAGGTCGGCCCAGTAGCGGTCGGGCTGGAGCATGCCGAGCGCGAGCCACTGGCCGTCGCCGCACTGATAGTGGTTCCACAGCGGGTTGAAGGCGCCCTTGCGCGGCATGCGCGGGAAGGCCGCGCCGTTGATCAGCCGCGACGAGAGCGACAGGCCCTGGAGGAAGCTCATGCTGCCGAGGTGCGACGCGTCGACGACCTGGCCCATGCCGTAGCGCTCGCGCGCGACCACCGCCGCGAGCACGCCGTAGGCGAGCAGGATCGCGCCCATCTGGTCGGCGATGCCGCCGCCGATCGGCAGCGGCGGGTGGTCGGGCTCGCCGGCCGCGAACATGATCCCGGAGCGCGCGAGGCCGAGCTGGTCGAACGACGGCTCGCCGCTCTCGGGGCCCTCGGGCCCGTAGCCGGTCGCGTTCGCGTAGATGAGCTTCTCGTTGTGTGCGCGCAGCGCGTCGTAGCCGAGCCCGAGCCGGTCGGCGACGCCCTTGCGGAAGTTCTGGACGAAGACGTCGCTCTTCGCGGCCAGCTTGTAGACGATCTCACGCGCCTCGGGCTGCTTCAGGTCGAGCGCGATCGACTGCTTGTTGCGGTTGTTCGCCTCGATGTAGAAGTTCGCGCGCTGGGGGCCGGTGCCGGCGATCGCGACGAGCCCGCGCCCGGGGTCGCCGCCGTCCTTGCTCTCGATCTTGATCACCTCGGCCCCGAGGTCGCCGAGCATCGCGCTCGCGACCGGCCCCTGCTGCCAGATCGTCCAATCGATCACCCGCAGCCCCTCGAGCGGCATCGGCATCGGCGTCCCTCCGTCGGTGGTGGGGCCACTCTAGGGCGGCGGGCGCGGCGGATTCAAGCGGAAGGGCGACCCGCTAGCGCAGATACACCCCGCCCGAGAGGCGCGTCGCCTTCGGGTCGACGCGGACGTGGACGACGGCGACCTTGCCGGAGGCGAGGGCGCGGTCGAGGGCGGGGCGGATCTCGCGGGGCTCGTCGACGCGCTCGACGTGGCCGTCGACCAGCTCGCCGAGCTTCTCGTAGTGCGCGGGCAGGAGCGCCGCGATGCGCGGGGCGCCGGGCGGGAACATGCCGTCCTGGATCGAGTGGCCGGCGATGCCCTCGTTGTTCGCGACGACGAACACGACCGGCGCGCCGACGCGCGCCGCCGTCTCGACCTCGAGCGCGGCGGCGCCGAATGCGTAGTCGCCGAGGATCGCCACCGACGGCGCGTCGGGGCGCGCGAGCTTCGCGCCGATCGCGTACGGGACGCCGGTGCCCATGCAGCCGGTCGTGCCGGCGTTGAACATCGCCCGCTCGACGTAGCTCGGCACGATCTGGCGCGCGATGCCCATGATCGTCTCGCCGTCGACCGCGACGTTCGCGTCGCGCGGCAGCGCCGCGCGCACCTCGGCGACCAGGCGGTGCGGGTCGATCGGCGTCGCGTCGGACTCCATCGCCGCGCGCAGCTTCGCCTCGTTCTCGTCGCGCGCGCGGGCGAGCGTTGCGAGCCAGCTGCCGCCGGCGCTGCGGAGCTTGCGCGAGCCGAGCGCCGCGTCGAGCGCCTCGGCGGCGACCGCGGCGTCGGCGACGATCCCGAGCTCGAGGTCGCAGCCGCTGGTCAGCTCGGCCGCGTCGACGTCGATCTGGGCGATCCGCACGCCCGGCGCGAAGCGCTCCGGGCCGCCGAAGCCGAAGATCCAGTTGAAGCGGCCGCCGAACATCACGATCGCGTCGGCGCCGCGCAGCGCCGCGCCGCGCGCCGAGTTCACGAAAGAGGGGTGGTCGTCGGGCACGGTGCCGCGCGCCATCGGCGACGTGACGTACGGGATGCCGCGGTCGGCGAGCCGCGCGAGCGCCGCGCCGGCGCCGGCCCACGCCGCACCCTTGCCGACGAGCAGCAGCGGCCGCTCGGCACGGGCGAGCAGGTCCGCGAGGCGCTCGATCGCGGCCGGGTCGGGGTGGGGCCGCGCGATCTCGGGCCGGCGCTCGCGCAGCCGCGCGCGCTCCTCGGGCACGCGGCGCCCGACCCAGTGGCCCGGGAAGTCGAGGTAGACGGCGCCGGGCCGGCCGCCGGCGGCCTTGCCGAGCGCGAGGTGCACGAGCTCGGGGATCCGCTCGGTGCTGTCGACCTCGAGCGTCCACTTGCAGGCGGGCCGCGCGAACGCGCGCTGGTCGGCCTCCTGGAAGCCGCCGAGACCGCGCGTCGGGCCGTAGGTCGAGCCGCCGAGCACGACGAGCGGCATCGCGCTCTCGGTGGCGACGTGCATCGGCGTCACCGCGTTCGTCATGCCCGGGCCCGAGCCGACGACGCAGACCCCGGGCCGCTGCTTCACCCAGCCCCACGCCGACGCCATCAGCCCGGCCGAGACCTCGTGGCGGCAGTTGACGACGGTCAGGCCCTCCTCGACGGCGCCCGAGAGCACCTCGATCATCGGGCCGGCGACGACCCCGAACACCGCGTCGATGCCCGCGGCCGCGAGCTGCCGCGCCGCGAGCTGCCCGCCGTTCACGTCCGCCATGCCATCCTCCTGTTCCGGCCGGTTCAGCGCCGGAGCACGCCGAGCAGGTCACTGTAGTCGTCGGTCCACAGCGGCGCCTCCGCGTAGGTCTCGAGCGGCGGCGCCTCGATCCGGTACGCGCCGTCGGGCAGCCCGAGCGGC
>CAZQYK010000509.1:0-3476 GCA_964597285.1 uncultured Spirochaetales bacterium | reverse complement strand
GCACGACGCCGAGGTCGCCCGAGTGGAACCAGCCGCCGGCGAACGCGGCGGCGGTGGCCTCGGGGTCCTCGAAGTAGCCCTTCATCACGTTGTTGCCGCGCATCACCACCTCGCCCATCGTCTCGGCGTCGGCAGGAACGTCGCGCATCTCGCCGTCGACGACGCGCAGGTGCGTCGCGACGTGGTACGGCACGCCCTGGCGCGACATCACCTCGGCGCGCGCCGCGACGTCGAGCGTCTCCCAGCCGGGCTGGAGCTGGCAGTAGACGTGCGGGCCGTAGGTCTCGGTGAGCCCGTAGACGTGGGTCACGTCGACGCCGAGCTGGTCCATCCGCGCGAGCAGCGTCGGCGACGGCGGCGCGCCGCCGGTGGCCGCGCGCACGCGCGGCTCGAAGCGAACGCCCCGGGCCTCGGGCGCCTCGGCGAGCATCAGGAGCACGGTCGGCGCGCCGTTGAAGTGCGTGACGCCCTCGCGCTGGATCAGCCGCACGACCCGCCCGGGCTCGATCGCGCGCAGCATCAGGTGCGTGCCGCCGACGGCGGTGACGGCCCACGGGAAGCACCAGCCGTTGCAGTGGAAGAGCGGCAGCGTCCACAGGAACACCGAGTCGCGGTCGAGGTGGTGCACCACCACCTCGCCGAGCGCGTTCAGGTACGCGCCGCGGTGGGTGTACATCACGCCCTTCGGGCGGCCGGTGGTGCCCGAGGTGTAGTTGATCGACGTGACGCGCTCCTCGTCGTCGACGCCGCCTTCGACTCCCAGCACCTCGGCGCCGTCGAGGAACTCCTCGAAGCCCGGGCCGTCGAGCACGCGCTCGGTGACGCCGGCGACCGGGTCCTCGAGGTTCACGAGCCGCGGCTTCGCGGCGAGGCCGCCCGGCGCGTCGGCGACGCGCGGCGCGAGCTCGGGGTCGGCGATCACGACCTTCGCGCCCGAGTGGTTCAGGATGTAGCCGACCTCGGCCTCGTTCAGGCGCGTGTTGATCGCGACGAGCGCCGCGCGCGCGCGCAGCACCGCGAAGTGCGCGGCGAGCAGCGCCGGCACGTTCGGCGCGAGCATCGCGACGCGGTCGCCCGGGGCGACGCCGGCCCGCACGAGCGCCCCGGCGAAGCGGCCCACGTCCTCGGCGAACTCCGCCCAGGTCCAGCGCCGGTCGCCGTAGACCACCGCCGTCTTGCCCGGAAAGACGCGGACCGTGCGCTCGAGCAGCGTCAGCGGCGTCAGGGGGTCGCGCGCCGCCGGGGGCGTCGGGGCCGGGCTCATCGCGCCGATTCTACCCGCAGGGCGGGCCGGATGGGGCGCCTCGGAGCAGCGCGGGACGCCCGGGAGCCGATTCGGACGGGGAATCCCGCGGCTCGGACCGTCCGGCCGCGGAGCCCCCGGGCGTCCGCGCAAGGAGGAGCATCGCCAGCGAACTCCGTTTGCGCTGTGCCGGCGGTCACATTCGGCTCGGTCGCTGTGGTGGCCCGGCCGCGCGTCCGATAAGTTGCGTCGCCAGGGGGCTTCACTCGTCCCCGAGTCCCGGGACGGCCGAAGTCGGCCGGGCCCGGGGCGACCGGTAGGGGCGGTAACGGCGACCACCCCGGGAACCGGCCCGGAAGCGGGGTCTGGGCCTCGCTGGGTGTCTCCCACGCCGAGACGGAGGTGATTCGGTGGACCAATGCAGAACTACGGCGAGTGAGGTGGCGGCGTCCTAGCGCCACGCGCCGAATCAATGGATCTCGGCGAAGGGGACGCAGGTTCCCAGCGCCACCGCCCCGAGAGCGCGGACGCCGTAGCCGCTCCGAAGGTCGCATCGGGCACGCCCGGTCGACCTGCTCTCGGGGCTCTCTTTTGCCCGCCGCCCGACCCGCCGCGCGGCGCCGCCCGGCCCTTGAGCGCCGCCGCGGCATCGCCGACCCTGGGGGCCCGTGAGCGCCCGCCCTCCCGAGCCCCCGACCGCGACGCTGCTCGTCTCGTGCCCCGACCAGCGCGGCATCGTCGCCTCGCTCGCGCAGCTCCTGTACGGCCACGGCGCGAACATCCTCGACGCCGACCAGCACACCGACCCGGTCGCCGGGATCTTCTTCCAGCGCATCCGCTTCGACCGCAGCGAGCTGCGCACCGACCGCGTGGCGCTCGAGGCGGCGATCGCCGAGGTCGCCGAGCGCCTGCGGATGACCTGGCGCCTGTCGTACGCCGAGCGGCCCAAGCGCGTCGCGATCTTCGTCTCGCGCACCGACCACTGCCTCTACGACCTGCTGCTGCGCCACCGCGCCGGCGAGCTCGACTGCGAGATGGCGCTCGTCGTCAGCAATCACGAAGAGCTCGCGCCGGTGGCCGAGCACTTCGGCCTGCCCTACCACGTCTTCCCGATCCGCGCCGAGACCAAGCGCGAGCAGGAGCGGCGCGAGATCGCGCTGCTCGAGGAGGAGCGCATCGACCTCGTCGTGCTCGCGCGCTACATGCAGATCCTGTCGAACGAGTTCATCGAGCGCTTCCGCCACCGCATCATCAACATCCACCACTCCTTCCTGCCGGCCTTCAGCGGCGGCCGCCCGTACCACCAGGCCCACGAGCGCGGCGTGAAGCTGATCGGCGCGACGGCGCATTACGCGACGAAGGACCTCGACGAGGGGCCGATCATCGACCAGGACGTGATCGAGGTGTCGCATCGCGACGCGGTGCCCGACCTCGTGCGCAAGGGGCGCGACGTCGAGCGCGTGGTGCTGTCGCGCGCGGTGCGCTGGCACCTCGACGACCGCGTGCTCGTCTACGGCAACAAGACGGTCGTCTTCTCGTGAACCTGCGCGTCGTAGGCCTCCTGCTCGCGCTGGCCGTCGGCGTGGCGAGCTGGGTGCTCACCTGCGCCGCGTGGCGCTTCGACAGCGTGGCTGCCGGCGTCGTGCCGCTCGACCCGCGCGCCTTCGAGCGCCTCACGCTGATCGCGCTCGGCACCGCCGGCGCCGCCGAGGACCACAACCGCCGCGGCACCTCGATCGCCCTCGCGCACGGCGACGCGGTCGTGCTCGTCGACGCCGGGCGCGGCGTCGCCGAGGCGCTGCGCGCGGCGCGGGTGCCGGTGACGCAGCCCGGAACGGTGCTGCTGACGAACCTGCTGCCGGAGAACCTCGTCGGCCTCGACGACCTGCTCGCCGCGGCCTGGCTCGCCGGCCGGCGCGAGCCGCTGCGCGTGGTCGGACCCGCCGGCACCGCCGAGGCGGCGCGCTCGCTCGCCGACGCGATCGCGCCCGGCGTCGTCGCGCGGGCGCGCGCGCTCGGCGACGACTCGGCGCCGCCCGAGGTCGACGCGCGCGCCGCGGCCGCGGTGCCGGGCGGCCCGATCACGCGCAGCGGCACGCGCCGGCCCGCGCCCCAGGAGGCCGCGAGCAGGTCGTCGAGCCCGACCAGGTTCTCGGGCAGGAGGCTCGTCAGCAGCACCGCGTCGGGCTGGCTCACCGGGATCTTTGCCGCGCGCAGGCCCTCGGCGATGCCG
>CAZQYK010000508.1:0-4680 GCA_964597285.1 uncultured Spirochaetales bacterium | reverse complement strand
GCACGTCGTACCGCAACCTCGAGCGCCACCACGTGGTGTTCCGCTCGCGCGGCGGCGGCGACGAGCCTTCGAACCTGACGACCTTGTGCGCGTGGCACCACCGGCGCGGCGTACACGGCGGGGTGCTGCGCTGCACCGGTGCGGCGCCGGGGCGGCTGCGCTTCGAGATCGGCGTGCGCGCAGGCGCGCCGCCGCTTGCGGTGTACGGATCGGGGGACGTGATGATCGACTAGATCGGTGGACTAGATCGGTGGCCTAGATCGGATCGAGCACCACCACCGGAATCGTCCGCTCGGTGTTCTTCTGGTAGTCGGTGTACGGCGGGTAGACGGCGACCATCTGCTTCCACAGCCGCTCGCGCTCGGCGCCGTGCGCGGTGCGCGCGCGGGCGCGCAGCTTCTTGGCGCCGACCTGGAGCTCGCACTCGGGGCTCGCCTCGAGGTTGCGGTACCACAGCGGGTGGCTCGGCATGCCGCCCTTCGACGCGATCACGACGTAGGCGTCGCCGTCGGTGCCGTAGATCAGCGGACTCGGCCGCGGCTCGCCCGTCTTGCGGCCCTTCGTCGTCAGCAGCAGCGTCGGCAGCAGCCCGGGGCCGCCGAGCGCGCTCGAGTCCCACTGGTGGGCCTTCTCCGGGTCGGTGCGGTAGAGGCGAATGTGCTCGGCGATCCACGGAATCTCGGCGAAGTTCGGCATCTCGGGGGTCCTCCGGCCGGCCAACGTAGCGGCGCCGCCCGCGCCGAGGAAGAGCTCGGGCTCCTCGGCGCGCGCCATCTCGTCGCGCACGCGCTCGGGGAAGCGGTCGATCCAGTCGCGCGGCAGCGGCAGGCCCTCGCACAGCCGCCGCGCCCACGCGCTGACGCGGCACAGCTGGAGCTCGACGCGCTCGCACAGCGCGTCGAAGCCCTCGGGCGTGCGCGCCGACGCGTCGGGCACGATCGGCCCCGAGAAGACGTGCACGACGTGGTTGAAGGGCAGCGGCACGAGCGTGCGGTCCCAGGTCGGCAGCCGGAAGTAGCGCCGGCACCAGGTCTTGACGACCCCGATCGCCGCGTCGCTCTCGACGGCGATCCGCACCGCGCCGGGCTTCATGCGGTAGACGGGGCCCTTCGAGCCGTCGGTCGTGATGCCGTAGACGACGCCGGGCCTCTCGCGAATGTGCGCGATCATGTCGTTCACGACGGCGGTCGAGCCGCGCTGCCGGCCGGTCGTCGAGCCGCCGCGGAACACCTCGAAGCGGCAGAGCTCGAGCATCCGCGTGATCACCGCGCCGGCGTCGCCGCGGCTCGCGAGCGTCGAGCCGCGGTACTCGCGGAACGCGTACGCGACGAAGAAGACCTCGTCGTGCCACAGCGCGTACACCCCGCCGCCGCACAGGCGCCGCAGCTCGTGCGGGTGCGGGCCGAAGGTCTCGACGCGGCTCGTGCGGTAGACGAGCCACATGTACCCCAGGTAGAGGTAGGGAACGGTGTGGAGGCTCAGGCGCATCAGCACGCCGCGCAGCGCCTTCTTCGCGCGGCGCCGCAGCGTTCGCGGGCGCTCTTCTACGTCGGCCGTGGACATCGCGGCAACCGTAGCAGCCCGCGGCTAACGTCCCGGCGGAGGAGCCGCCATGCGAGCCGCCGTGATGCGCGAACGGAACGCGCCCCTCGTCGTCGAGGACGTCGACGTCGACGCGCCCGGACCCGGCGAGGTGCTCGTGCGCACCGCCGCGTCGGGCATCTGCCACAGCGACCTCCACGTCGTCGAGGGCGCCCTCCCGATGCCGCCGCCGTGCATCCTCGGACACGAGCCGGCGGGAGTCGTCGAGGCGGTCGGCGCCGGCGTCGCGGACTTCGCGCCCGGCGACCACGTGATCGGCTGCATCTCGGCCTGGTGCGGCCACTGCGAGATGTGCCTGCGCGGCAAGCCGCACCTGTGCGGCGGCGCATCGTTTCAGCGACCGGCCGGCGCCGCGCCGCGCCTGTCGGCGAAGGGCTCGCCGCTGCTCCAGTTCGCGAACCTGTCGTCCTTCGCCGAGATGATGCTCACGCACGAGCGCTCGCTCGTGAAGATCCGCGACGACATGCCGCTCGACCGCGCGGCGCTGATCGGCTGCGGCGTCACCACGGGAGTCGGCGCCGCGCTGAACACCGCGCGCGTCGAGCCCGGCAGCAGCTGCGCGGTGATCGCGTGCGGCGGCGTCGGCCTGTCGGCGCTCCAGGGCTGCCGCATCGCCGGCGCGTCGCGGATCGTCGCGGTCGACAACCAGCCCTGGAAGCTCGAGCTCGCGCGCAAGCTCGGCGCCACCGACGTGGTCGACGCGAGCGCCGGCGACGCGGTGGCGCAGGTGATGGAGGCGACCGGCGGCGGCGTAGACTACGCCTTCGAGTGCCTCGGCTCGGCCGCGACGGTGAAGCAGGCCGTCGACGTGCTGAAGCGCGGCGGCGCCGCGGTGCTCGTCGGCCTCGTCCCGATCGGCGAGCGCGTCGACCTGCACGTCGCCGATCTCGTCTTCCAGGAGAAGCGCGTGCTCGGCTCCCTGATGGGCTCGAACCGCTTCCGCCTCGACATGCCGCGCTACGTCGACTTCTACCTCGACGGCCGCCTGCGCCTCGACGAGATGATCTCCGCCCGCATCGGCCTCGACGGCATCGACGCCGCCTTCGAGAAGCTCCGCCGCGGCGAGGCGGCGCGGCAGGTGGTGGTGTTCGACGAGGTCTGCGGAGATGCGTGACGACCTCTGCGCCAGCGCGCTCGTCGGCGCGCTCGCAGCGTCGTGCGTCGTCGCGGCGTCCGCGGAGCCAATTCTTCCTCAGAACGACGGCCGCGTGCACATGGGAGTCTCCACGTGCCGCGGCCCGGTCTGTCATACCTCCGCCGAGCGGATGGAGCACATCGAGGGAGACGAGTGGTTTCGCTGGCATCAGGAGGACCGGCACTCCCAGGCCTACGCCGTGCTCAAGAGTCCCGCGTCGAAGCGGATCGCGCGCAACCTCGGCAGTCGGGAGAATCCCTGGGAGATGCGCGTCTGTCTCGACTGTCACGCGGACCACGTCCCGCCGGATCGCCGCGGGCCGCAGTTTTCTCTCTCGAGCGGCGTCGGCTGCGAAGCGTGCCACGGCGGCTCCCAGGCCTGGGTCAATCGTCACGACGACGGCCGGCCCCACGCCGAGAACGTCGCCGACGGGATGTATCCGACCGACGAGCCGATCGCGCGCGCCGCGCTCTGCGTGTCGTGTCACTTCGGAACGAAGGACAAGTTCGTCACCCACCGGATCATGGGCGCCGGGCACCCCCGCATGAGCTTCGAGCTCCAGGTCTTCTCGAACGTCCAGCCGGCTCATTTCACGATCGACGACGACTACCGCGCCCGCGGCAAGCAGGCCGCGGAGGGCACGAAGATCTGGGCGATCGGGCAGGCGATCGCGGTGCGCGCCTCACTCGACGCGCTCCTGGATCCGAAGCGAAACCGCGACGGGCTCTGGCCCGAGCTCGTGCTCTTCGACTGCCACGCGTGCCACCACCCGATGAGCGAGCGGCGCTGGAAGCCGAAGCCGAGCGCGGCGCTCCTCGGACCCGGAGTCCCCCGGCTCAACGACGCGTCGTTCCTGATGACGCGCTACGCGTTCGCCGCCGTCGACGCCGCCGGGGCTGCGGCGTTTCGGGACGACATCCGCGAGCTGCACCTCGCTGCGAGCGACAGCGAGCAGCGCAGGCGAGACGTCGCGAAGCGGATGCGCGCTCGGGTCGACGCGCTCCTTCCGAAGCTCGAGGCATGGAAGGTCGACGCCTCGGCCGTGCGCGGCGTTCTCCGGGGCCTGCTCACGGACGGCCAGAAAGGCGAGTTCCTGGACTACGCCGGCGCCGAGCAGGCGACGCTCGCCGCTCAGGCGCTCTTCACGAACCTCTACACGCTCGGCGCCCTCTCCGAGAAGGCGCTCGAGTCCGTCGCCGCCGAGAGCGAGCGGATGCTGAAGATCGTCGAGGATCCGGAGAACTACAGCCGAGACAAGGCGACGGCAGCGTTCGGACGGCTACTCGCTCTCCTGTAGACAACGGTCCGTGGAGCCGACCACACCGCCCTCGTCCGTGACGCGCCAGACCGTCCCGTCGTCGTTCAGGTAGAGATCCTCCATCTCCTCCCGATTGAAGGGCCGTGATCCGACGCGACCGAAGACCGCAATCTGGTGACCGGTCTCGTCGACGGCGCGGTCCCGCTCCAGCGGACGCGACAGCGAGAGCGCGGGGGAGCCCGTGCGACGCCAGGCGATCAGCTCGGGGCGGGGCTCCGGACTGAATCCGTAGAAGCCCGGCTGGCTGTCCGGAGAGGTGAGCTGAAGGACCTTGAGTCCGTCCTTCCCGTCGGCCACATAGGCGAAGAGCGAGGCGTTGGTCGTCGCGACGACGACGTCTCGAGCGTCGTTCAGCGCGCCATCGGCGCTGTACTTCGTCACCAGCCGCGGCCGTTCCGGCCGCTCGACGTCGATGATGACCAGACCCTCGCGGCCGCCCGCGACATAGGCGTAGGTGCGCGCGACGTAGATCCGGTGCGCGTCGGCCAGCGGCACAGCAGCGCCCTGAACGACCCTCGGCCGCTCGGGATGGGTCACGTCGACGACCTTGAGGCCCGCGTCGACGACGACGAACAGATAGCGGAACTGCAGCGTGGTCGCGCGCACGTCGGCCAGCGGGATGACC
>CAZQYK010000507.1:0-6445 GCA_964597285.1 uncultured Spirochaetales bacterium | reverse complement strand
ACCGGAGAGGAGGCGATCCAGGCGAGATGGGGCGCCGGCGGCGGCTCTTTCTTCAAGGGCAACGCGGTCTACGACGTCTGGGAGTACCACGAGCCCCCGGTCACTCTCTTCTTCTACAAGGCGAGGCTCATCTCATGGCAGACCGAGCTGACCGTCGAGCAGCTTCGCGCGCGGTGAGCGTCTCTTGCGCCGATGGGCGGTAGGTCACGGATCTCTAGCCGAGCCCGAAGGTGCGGCGCCGCTTCATCGCGCGGCCGCAGTCCGCGAGGGTGGGGCAGCGGCAGCGCTCCACGGCGTCGAGGACGCGCTGCATGCGCCGCGCCTCGGCGATCCGCTCGTCGAGCTCGATCCGCTTCGCCCGCGTCAGCGCGCGCCAGCGCTCGCCAGGCGGCGTGCGCCGCGCGACGCCGGCCAGCAGCCCGCGGATCTCGGCGAGGCGGAAGCCCGCGCGCTTGGCGAGCTCGATCAGCGCGATCCGGTCCAGCACCGACGCGTCGTACACGCGCCAGCCGCTGCGCCGCGCGGGCCGCGCGATCAGCCCCTGCTTCTCGTAGTAGCGGATCGCGGACGTCGCAATGCCGCTGCGGGCAGCCACCTCGCCGATCCTCAGCTCCGCCATCGCTCGAAGATCGCCGTTCCGCCCGCGCGCCGCACCCCTTGACTTCGACCGCACTTCAAGTGGCAGCCTCTCCGATTCGCGCCATCGGCGCACGAGGGGGAATCCGCATGCCGAACGAATGCACGCTCTCGCCGGAGGCGCTCGCCGCGAGGCTCGCCTGGATCCGGGACGAGATCCTTCCGCACGTGCTCGAGACCACGTCGCTCGAGCGCGGGCTCGCCTTCGAGCTGGCCGCTGCGCCGGGCCTCGCGGAGCGGATCGATCGGCTGGTGCGGCTCGAGCGCGAGTGCTGCACCGGCCTCGTCTTCGAGCGCGTCGCGAGCCGGGCGCCCGGCCGCCTGCGCCTCGAGGTGCGGAACGCGAACGCCGCCTAACCCTCCCCCGGCCAGCGCGGCTTGCGCTTCTCGAGGAACGCGCGGGCGGCCTCTTCGACCTCGCCGGACGAGCCGGCCATGATCTGGTTGCGGTTCTCGAGCTGGATCGCCGCCTCGAGATTCGGGACGTCGAGATTCGCCCACATCACCTGCTTGGTCGCGAAGAGGCCGAAGGGCGTCTTCTCGCACAGCTCGTCGGCGAGCGCGAGCGCGGCGGGCAGGAGATCCGCGTCGGGCGCGACGCGCGTGACGACGCCCCAGCGCTCGGCCTCGGCGGCGTCGAACTCGCGCGCGGTGAGGATCAGGTCGTGTGCGCGCGACGCGCCGACCAGACGCGGCAGCAGGTACGAGACGCCGATGTCGCAGCCCGAGACGCCGACGCGGATGAACTGCACGCACATCCGCGCCGACGCGGCGGCGATGCGCAGGTCGCAGCCGAGCGCGAGCGCGAGGCCCCCACCGTAGGCCGGGCCGTTGATCGCCGCGACGAGCGGCTGCTGGATGCGCCGCAGGTGCGGGATCAGGCTCGCGATGCGGTTCTGCGCGAGAAGCCCCGCGCGCGGGCCCGACGCGCCGGCGACGACCGCGCCGGGGTTCGCCTGGTCGCGCAGGTCGAGGCCCGAGCAGAAGGCGCGGCCGGCGCCGGTCAGCACGACGACGCGGCAGCGGTTGTCGCGGTCGAGCGCGTCGAGCGCCGCGTGCAGCTCCTCGACGAGCGGCCACGAGAGCGCGTTGAGCCGCTCGGGCCGGCTCAGGCGCAGCAGCGCGACCTCGCGGCGCGGGTAGCTGATCTCGAGCGTGTCGTAGGCGTGGGTCGGGGCGTCCATCAGATCTTCAGGAAGTCCGGCGCGTTGAAGACCCAGCTCTTCTCTTCCTCGCGCCGCCGGATGCGCCAGCCACCCGCGGTGCGCACGTACTCGTCGACGTACCACAGGCCCATCATCACGAGCTGCGTGCCGCCGCCCGGCAGCGGGAACTCCTGGGGGTTGAAGCACATCACGCGGCCGGTCGCGCGGTCGCCGTCGACGCGGATCTGCGCGTTCGCGACCGAGTGCTGCGTGTTCGGGAACATCGGCATCACCTTCGCGAGCCACGCGATCGTCTCCTCGCGGTTGCCGACGGCGCCGCCCATCGCGCTGTAGTCGATGTGCGCGTCGTCGGAGAAGACCGTCGCGAGCTCGTCGAAGCGCTTGCCGTCGAGGAGCTCGGCGTAGCGGTAGATCAGGTCCTGGATCTCCAGGCGGTCGGAGATCTCCTGCAGCGAGAGCGGCATCGGGGCCTCCCCTCCGGTTCGGGCCCCGACGATACCCGCCCGGCGTCAGTCCGCGCGAGCGGCGGGTTCGACGCGCACGGGCGTTCCGAAGAGCACCGCGGTGCCACTCGCCGCGTCGACCGCGCGGTCGTCGGTCAGCAGGTTCGCGTTGACGCCGGGCCGCGCGTTCGCGACGCGCAGCCGCGCGCCCGGCGCGTCGTGGCCCCAGCCGTGCGGGAGGCTGACGACGCCGGGCATCAGGTCGTCGGTGACCTCGACCGGCGCGACGACGCTGCCGACGCGGCTCGTGACGCGCGCCGCGCCGCCGCTGGCGAGCCCGAGCCGCGCGGCGTCGTCCGCAGAAACCTGCAGCGTGCAGCGGTCGCGGCCCTTCACGAGCGCCGGCAGGTTGTGCATGAACGAGTTGCTCCAGCGCACGTTGCGGCGGCCGATCAGCAGCAGCTCGCCGTTTCGCGGCCGCGCGATCGCGTCCCGCAGCCGCGCGAGGTCGGCGGCGATCGGCTCGGGCGCGAGCTCGATCGCGCCGCTCTCGGTGCCGATCACCTCGGGCAGGCGCGGCGCGAGCGGGCCGAGGTCGATGCCGTGCGGCTCCGCCTGCACGCGCGCGAGCGTGAGCCCGCCGGGCTCGCGGCCGAAGCCGTCGCCGTAGGGACCGAGGCGCAGCAGCAGGTCGACGAGCCGCGCCGGGCCAATCCCGCCGTCGACCTTCGCGAGCACCTCGTCGACGTTCAGGTCGGGCCAGCGCGCGCCGGCGAGCGCGTCCGTGGCGACCTGGCGGAACACGAAGTCGTCGACGGTCTGGGGGTCGAGGTGGCCGAGGCCCATCAGGCGCGCGGCGATCGCCGAGAACACCTGCCAGGTCTCGGGCCGGTCGGGCCCGGGCGCGACCGCCGGCCAGGACCACTTCGCGACGTTGCGCACCGAGAGCAGGTAGAGCCCGATCTCGTAGCCCGACTGCTCGGACGGCGCCGGCGTCGGCAGGATCAGGTGCGCGTGCTGCGTCGTCTCGTTCAGGTAGAAGTCGATCGCGACGAGGAAGTCGAGCTGGCGGAACGCGCGCTCGAGCTGCGCCGAGTTCGCGGCGCTGCGCAGCGGGTTCGTCATCAGGAGCAGCATCGCGCGCACCTGGCCCTCGCCCGGGGTCAGGATCTCCTCGCCCATCGTCGACGACGGGATCAGGCCGCCGGTCTCGATCTGGCCCGACACGCGGCTCTTCCAGCGCGCGAACTCGAAGCGCTTCGGCAGCGCGGCGTCGATCGGCGCGGCCGGCGTCGTGAACATCACGCCCCCGCGCCGGTCGAGGTTCCCGGTCAGGACGTTCACGAGGTCGACGGCCCAGCTCGCGAGCGTGCCGAACTCCTGCACGCAGGTGCCGAGGCGCCCGTAGCATGCCGCCGACTCGGCCGCGGCCTGCTCGCGCGCGAGGCGGCGGATCGTCGGGCCCGGGATGCCGCAGAACTCCGCGACCGACTCCGGCGCGAACGCCACAGCGATCTCGCGCACCGCGCCCAGCCCGGCGACGCGGCCCTCGGCGGCGCCGAGCCGCACGAGGCCCTCGTCGAAGAGGGTGTGCACCATCGCGAGCAGGAACGCCGCGTCGGCGCCGGGGCGAATGAAGTGGTGCTCGGTCGCGAGCTTCGCGGTCTCGCTGCGGCGCGGGTCGACGACGACGAGCTGGCCACCGCGCGCGACCACGTCCTTCAGCCGCCCGTTCGCGTCGGGCATCGTCATCAGGCTGCCGTGCGAGACGGCGGGGTTCGCGCCGATCACGAGCAGGCGATGCGTGCGGTCGACGTCGGGCACCGGCACCGCGCACGGGAACGAGCGCCCGAACATCAGCCCCGTCGACACGATCTTCGGCAGCGTGTCGATCGCCGCGGAGTTGAAGAGGCTCTTCGACGCGAGCGCGCGCGAGAGCGCCGGCCGGTAGAGCAGGGCGCCCAGGTCGTGGACCACCGGGTTTCCGGTGTACATCCCGATCGCGTCGTTGCCGTGCTGCTCGCGGATCTCGAGCAGGCGGCGCCCGACCTCGTCGTAGGCCTCGGCCCACGAGATCTCCTGCCAGCCCGACGCGGTGCGCCGCAGCGGGCGCTTCAGGCGGTCCGGGTCGTGGTGCAGCTCCTTCACGCCGTGCGCCTTCGGGCACACGAAGCCGCGCGAGAACGGGTCGTCGCGGTCGCCCTCGACGCGGACGATCCGCTCGCCGTCGACCTGGATCGAGAGCCCGCAGGTGGCCTCGCAGAACGGGCAGACGCGGTGGACGGTGCGCAGCGACACGGCGGGTCCCTCCGGCAGGCGGCGCCGGTATCGTCGCCGGAATCCGGCTCCACGAAAAGGGCCAATTCGCGCCGATCGGTAGGTCCAATCGGCGCGCTCAGCGCCTCCGGGCGCGGCGGGGGCGCCCCCCGCCGCGGTAGCGCGCGACCGCGCGCTCGAGCTCGGCGGTGACCGCGTCCCGCAGCGGCTCGGGCTCGAGCACCTCGGCGCCGTCGCCGAACGACAGGATCCAGGTGCGCAGCTCGGCGGTGCCGCCGACCTCCATCGCGAGCTCGACGCGGCCCTGCGGCCGCGGCTCGAGCTTCTGGCTCGGGTGCCAGGTGCGCTCGGCGACGTAGTGCGCCCAGCGCGCGTCGAAGAGGATCCGCACGCGCACGGCCGGCTCGGCGATCACGCCGAACGAGCTGCCGATGTAGCGCTCGAAATCGAAGTCCGCGGCGACCTCGAAGCGCGCGTCGGTCGCGCGGATCGCGCGGATCCGGTCGACCGCGAAGGTGCGCAGCTCGCCGGACTTGTGGTCGTGCCCGACGACGTAGAGGCCGCCGCTGCGGTACCAGACGCGGTACGGGTCGAGCGTGCGCGACGAGACGGCGCCGGTGGCGCCCGTGCGGTAGCGGATGCGCACGCTGCGCTGGCCGATCACCGCGTCGTTGAGCGTGCGGATCGTCTCGCGCAGGTGCGCGTAGCTCTTGTGCGGCCCGGGCAGCACGCGGAAGGTCTCGCCGAGGCGCGCCAGATACTCGGCGAGCTCGGGCCCGAGCCCGGCGCGGATCTTCGCGAGCGCCGAGCGGATCGAGTCGTGGAAGACCGTGCCCTCGAGCACGCGCAAGAGGTCCTCGCCGAACGCGAGCGCGAGCACCTCGTCGGGCGTGAACGGCACGTCGCCGAGGCGGAAGGTCTCGAGGAAGCGGTAGAAGACGCGCCCGTCGCGCTTCTCGCTGACCACCGGGAAGCCGGCGAACATCAGCGCGTCTAGGTCGCGGTAGACGGTGCGCTTGACGACCTCGAGGTCGGCGGCGAGATCGTCGAGCGCGACGCCGGCCCGGCTCTTCGCGAGGCGCTGGATCACCTGCCACTGCCGCGCGAGCTGCTCGCCCCTCAAGCCCCTAGTCCTCGAAGAACGCCACCAGCTCCTCCTCCTTCGCCGCGGCGTCGCGGTAGCCGAGCTCGGCCAGCGGGGCCAGGAACTCGCCGTCGAAGAGGAGGTAGGAGAAGAGGTCCGACTCGGCCGACTTGCGGCCGGCGCCGAGGCCGCGCATCGCGAGCCGGAAGAAGGGCGAGCGCAGCGAGGCCTGCGGGATCGACTGGAGCACCGACGCGGCGAGCGCGCCGAGGTCGGCCGACGGGCGGATCACGACGTCGTCGATCAGCCGGAAGCTCTGGCCGCGCTCGCGCTCGGACACCGCGTTGATCCGCTCGAGGTAGTCGGGGCCGAAGGCCTTCTGGCCGTCGCGGATCATCTCGTTCATCACGCGCATCCGCGCGAGGTCGGTGTCGACGTGGTCGAGGAGCAGCGAGTTCAGGATCTTGCCGAACAGGAACACCGGGTTCGCGTAGTCCTCGGGACGGTGGCTCGCGAGCGTCGCCGCGTGGGCCTGGCGCGCGTGCGGGCGCAGCGCGACGACGAGCACGCGGTCGGCGCCGAGGCGCAGCGCCGGCGAGAGCGGGGTGTTGAGACGGAGCCCGCCGTCGGCGTAGTAGGTGCTGTGGATGCGCACGGCCGGGAAGAGCAGTGGGATCGCGGCGCTGGCGAGAGCATGGGTGGGGCGCAGGTGCGTGATGTGCGGCACCACCGATGGGTCGCGGGTCCAGCCGGGAAGCGCCCGGTCGCCCGTGTCGAGGAAGACCACCACGCGGCCCGTGGCGATCTCCGTCGCCGCCACGCACACCGCCTTCACGTGC
>CAZQYK010000506.1:0-3724 GCA_964597285.1 uncultured Spirochaetales bacterium | reverse complement strand
ACCGCGACGGCCGCGTGCGCGTCGACTCGGACGTCTACGCATCGCTGCTCGCGTCGATCGAGAACCACGCCGAGCGCGAGGAGGTCGTCGCCGCGTACGCGGGCGGCGTCGGGCGCGCATCGCGGCGCAGCGACACGGTGGGGCGCGAGCTGCGCTACGTCGCGGTGCCGGCGCCCGGGGGCGGCGTCGTGCGGGTCTCGGACGACCAGGGCGAGATCGACGCGCAGGTCGCGCGCGCGCGCGCGCACGCGCTCGGCGTGATCGCGGTCGCGGCGCTCGGCGCGCTCGCGCTGCTGCACGCGTTCTTCTGGGCCTTCCACGTGCGGCCGCTCGAAGCGGTGCGGCGGACGGCCGCCGAGGTCGCCGACGGGCGCCTCGACGTGCGCCTGCCCCACTCGAGCGACCCCGACCTCGCGCGCATCGCCGACGCGATCCACCGCATCGCCGCGCAGCTGCGCTCGCGGCTGCGCGACGTGACGCGCGAGAAGGAGCAGCTCGGGGCGGTGCTCGAGGCGATGGTCGAGGGCGTGCTCGTCGTCGACGAGCGCGGAAACGTCCTGCTCGCGAACTCGCGGCTGCGCGAGCTCTTCGACGTCCACGGTGACGTCGAAGGCCGGCCGCTGCTCGAGGCGATCCGCAACCCGGAGCTCGACGCGCTGCTCGCCGAGGCCGCCGGCACGAACGAGACGGTCGGCCGCACGCTCGCGCTGCACGGCGCGAGCCCGCGCAAGCTCCAGGTCACCGCGGCGCGCTTCCCGGGCGAGGGCGAGCGCGTCGGTTCGGTCGCGGTGCTCCACGACGTCACCGAGCTGATGCGCCTCGAGGAGGTGCGGCGCGACTTCGTCGCGAACGCGTCGCACGAGCTGCGCACGCCGCTCGCGGCGATCCGCGGCTTCGCCGAGACGCTGCTCGAGAGCGCGGCGCTGTCGCCCGAGGACCAGAAGTCCTACCTCGAGGTGGTCCACCGCCACGCGCAGCGCCTCTCGAACCTCGTCGAGGATCTGCTCGAGCTGTCGACGATCGAGAGCCGCACGCTGAAGCTGCAGCTCGCGCCGCTCGACGTCGCGCGCGTCGCCGAGAGCCTGATCGCCGACTCGCGGCTGCGCCTCGACGAGCGACGCATCGAGGTGACGCTGCGCGTGCAGGAAAGCCCGCTCGCGCTCGCCGATCCGCGCGCGCTCGACCAGGTGCTCGGGAACCTGCTCGACAACGCCCTCAAGTACACCGAGCCCGGCGGCCGGATCGACGTCTCGGTCGAGGGCCGGCCGGCGAACGTGCGCGTCTCGGTCGCCGACACCGGCATCGGCATCCCGCCCGAGGACGAGGCGCGGATCTTCGAGCGCTTCTACCGCGTCGACCGCGCGCGCTCGCGCGCGCTCGGCGGCACCGGCCTCGGGCACTCGATCGTCAAGCACCTCGTGCAGACGATGGGCGGCGAGATCTACGTCCAGAGCGAGCTCGGCCGCGGCTCGACCTTCGCGTTCACGCTGCCCGCCGCGGGCGACGCCGGAGGGAAGGGCCCCGCCGCGGCGGGCTGAGCGCGCCCTCCGCTATGCGGCCGCGAGCTCGGCCTCGAGCTGGTCGGCGCCGCCGACGTGGCGGCCGTTGACGAAGACCTGCGGCACCGTGGTGGTCCCGGAGAGCGCGCGCAGCGTGCTCGGCGACACGTCGCGCCCGAGCACCAGCTCCTCGAAGGGCAGGCCGCGCTCGCCGAGCAGCGTCTTCGCGCGGGCGCAGTGCGGGCAGCCCGGCTTCGTGACGATCGCGACGTCCTCGACGCGGGCGTCGGGGTCGAGGTGGCGCAGCATCGTGTCGGCGTCGGACACCTCGTAGGGGTCGCCCGGCTGCTCCGGCTCGACGAACATCTTCCGGATCACGCCGTCGTCGACGAGCATCGAGTAGCGCCACGAGCGCGGGCCGAAGCCCAGGTCCTGCTTGCCGACGAGCATGCCCATCTTTTCGGTGAACTCGCCGTTGCCGTCGGGCACGAGCAGGACGTCGTGCACGCCGAGGTCGCGAGCCCAGGCTTCCATCACGAAGCCGTCGTTCACCGAGACGCACAGGATCGCGTCGACGCCGAGCTTCTCGAAGCGAGGCGCGAGCTCGTCGTAGCGCGGCAGGTGCGCCGACGAGCAGGTCGGGGTGAAGGCGCCCGGCAGCGAGAAGACGATCACCTTCTTGCCTTCGAAGAGCTCCTTCGTCGTCAGGTCCACCCAGTCGTCGCCGCGGCGGGCGCGGAAGCGGACGTCGGGGACGCGCTGTCCTTCCTTGGCGGGGGTCGGCATGGATTCGTTCCTCCTTCGGTTGCGGTCACCGAGGAGCCTGCGGCACGACCCCGCGCCGGTCCAATCGAAAGTCGGTATCGCACCGATAACGCGCGCTTATCGGCCCCTCGGGCGCGTCAGGAGGGCGCCGGAGCCGCGAGCGGCGGCGGCGCCGTGCGCCAGCGGCTCCAGAGCACGAGCGGCACCGCGAGCAGCAGCTGGAAGCCGCCGTAGAGCACCGCGACGAAGAGCATGCCGTCGCCGATCGGGTCGGCGCGCCCGGCGACGGCCGGGAAGAGCAGCGCCTTCACGAGCACCGCGAGGTTCGTGTTGCGGACGGTCGCCTCGACGACGAGCGCGAAGCGGTCCGGAGCGGCGAGCCCGGAGGCGCGGCAGCCGAGCCACGCGGTCGCGAGCACCGCGGCGGCGAGGAGCCCCTGCGCCGCGAGGCCCCAGACGCCGAAGTCGCGCGGGTCGAGCCGGCCCGAGCCGCCGGCCCCGAGCGCGATCCCCAGGATGCAGAACAGGCTCGCGCGGATGCACCAACGCGAGAAGCCGTCGCGCAGGTCGGGGCGGCGCGCGCCGAAGAGCATGCCGGCAGCGAGCGGCAGCAGCAGCGTCAGCGAGATCTCGCGCGCGACGCGCGCGACCGGCATCTCGAAGTCGGGAACGCTCGAGCCGAGCCACAGGCGCAGCAGCGCCGGCGTCGTCGCGAGCGCGCCGACGGTCGTCACCGCGGTCACCGACACCGACAGCGCGACGTTGCCGCGGCCGAGGAAGGTGACGAGGTTCGACATCGTGCCGCCCGGCACCGACGCGACGAGCACGAGCCCGGCCGCGATGCCGGCCTCGACCGGCAGCGCGCGGCCGAGCCCGGCCGCGAGGGCCGGCACTGCGGCGAGCTGGATCGCGAGGCCGAGCAGCAGCGCGCGCGGCCGCGCGAACACCAGGCCGAAGTCGCGCGGCGCGAGCAGCGCGCCCATCCCGAGCATCGCGAACGCCAGCTGGGCGGCCGCGAGCGCGTGCTCGTACTGCGGGTACGCGGCGAAGAGCGAGCTCAAGTCGGCGGGCCCCCGCCCGGCAGCGATCGCGGCACCCGCGGATGTTGAAAAACGCGCCCCGCCGAGTCAATCATCGGCGCGGCGCCGGCCCCGGCGGCCGGCGCCGCGGAGGGGCCCGAGATGGCGAGGATCTTCTACGAGGCCGACGCGGACCCGTCGGCGCTGCGGGGCCAGAGCGTCGCGGTGGTCGGCTACGGCAACCAGGGCCGCTCCTGGGCCCTCAACCTGCGCGACTCGGGCCTCGACGTCTCGGTATGCGTGCGGGCCGACGAGTCCCGTCGCCAGGCCGAGGCCGACGGCTTCGAGGGACGAGACGTCGATGCCGCGTCCGAAGCCGACGTGCTGTGCCTGCTCGTGCCCGACGACGCCATCCCCGACCTGCCGCTCTCGCCGAAGGCC
>CAZQYK010000505.1:0-13296 GCA_964597285.1 uncultured Spirochaetales bacterium | reverse complement strand
TCGCGCTGGCGCCGGTCGACGGGCTCGAGGCGAGCGGCCGGCTCCGGGGCGAAATGGTGCTGACCGTCGAGGACGGCCGGCCCGTGCTGCGCGGCGGGTCGCTGCGCGCGGTCGACGGCGGCCACATCCGCTACCGGCCCGCCGGGCCGGACCCGGACGAAGCGGCCTCGGGCGACGTCGCCGCCGCGGTGCGCGAGATCCTCCGCGACTTCCACTACGAGGAGCTCGATGTGACGCTCGAGGGCTGGCTCGACGAGCGCGCCGACGTCCGAGCGCAGCTTCGGGGCCATAACCCCTCGTTTCAGGGCGGCCACCCGGTCCATCTGACCGTGAACCTGAGCACGGCGTTCGGCGAGGTGGTCGACGCCGTCCCGCAGCTGCGCGAGTGGTTCGAGCGGCTCGCCGAACGCGGGCGCTCACCGGACGGTGGGAAACGCTTACACTGAGCGCTTCGTGGACACCTCGGAGCGACGTGTGCGGGCGCGGCGCCTCGGGCGGCGGGGCGTCGCGTTGTGCGCTGCGCTCGCCGCCGGGCTCGCGCCTTCGGTCGGCGCGCAGCCCTACCCGGGCCACGCGCCGGTGGTGCGCGTGACGCCCGAGCCGATCGGGCTCGCGCGCAGCTTCGTCGCGACGCGCGGCGCCGCGGACGCCGCGCCCGACCTGCGCGACCCGGCGGCGCTCGGGCTCGTCGCCGCCGAGCCCGGCGACCTGCCGCCGGTGCGCCCGCGCTCGGCGGAGGTCGGCGTGCGCGCGACGACGACGCTCGACCTGCTGAAGCAGAGCGGCAGCTACCAGCCGGTGACGACGCAGTACACGCGCACGCAGACGCTGTCGGATGCGACCGCGACCTCGGCGGCCACGGCGACGACGTCGTCGCCGCTGACCTATCAGCGCATCGACCAGCTGCGGATCGCGCAGAAGCAGGAGCTCGCGATCGACCCGAACGTGCGCGTCTACACCGGCGGCACGACGGGCGGGGGAGGCGGCGCGCCGCCTCCTCCGCAGGACGAGGCGTCGAACGCGGTCGATCTCTACGCGGCGCACATCGCGAACCTCGAGCTGATGCAGGCGCGCGAGCGGCGCCGCGAGCTCGAGCGCGAGCAGCAGCAGCGCGTGTTCCAGCTGCTCCAGGGCAAGGTCCAGGAGATCACCGAGCTGCGCGAGAAGCGCCAGCAGGAGAGCCAGGCGCGGATCGAGGCGATGCGCGACATCCAGGGCCCGAGCGCGTTGGCCGCGATCAACCTCTTCGAGGGGCTCTACGTCGACCGCGGCGTCGACCTGCACCAGTCCGAGATCCTGCAGATCGACCACCACGTCTACCAGGACGCGAACCCGGAGACGGGCCTCTTCTACTACGCGCCGAAGCGCTACGACCTGCAGTGGGACCCGCACAATCAGTACGCGATGACCGTGATCTACGGCATGGCGGGGCAGCGCGACGACGAAGGCGAGGTGTTCATGGCGACGCGGCTGCAGGCCGGCGTCGACCTCGCCGAGCTGAAGCTCGCCGAGTCGCTGTTGCTGGCCTACCTGCGCCGCAACGCGCCCGACGGAAACCTCCGCTTCCGCGAGCTGCGCCCGCTGCCGCTGGCCGCGAGCTCCGACGTCGAGCTCTTCGGCGGCGCGCAGAACCAGTTCACGGTGCCGCCCGAGAAGATCAGCGTGCAGGGCATCACGAGCCTGCTCGACTCGATGGACGTGTCGTGGGCCACCGACGTGCGGCGGCTGCTGAACGTCGAGAGCCTGCTGCGGACCGACGCGAACATCCACGGCACGATCACGCTGCACGCGTCGGGCAAGGAGCAGATCTCGCGCGCGATCCCGCTCGAGATCGCGGTGGCGTCGCGCGAGACCTTCGGGCGCATCCGCTTCGACCGCGCGCGCGGCTGGACGAACCAGACGCGCTACCCGGTGCGCCTCGAGGCGCTGCACGCGCTGATGCTCGCGCCCGAGGACGGCAACGGGATCCGCGAGGACCAGCCCGTCGTCGCGAGCTGGAGCCTCGGCGGCGCGGTCGTGCCGCCCGGCGGACAGGTCGTCTGGGACCCCGCCTGGGTGCCGGCGTGGCTCGAATCGCGCGCGAAGTCGATCTGGGTCAAGTACGGCGTCGACGGCTCTTGCGAGCCCTGCGACGACCTGGTGTTCACCGAGCGCTTCATCCCGCCGCCGCCGTCGACGCGTCAGCTCGTGTTCACGACGGGCGACGTCTTCGAGAGCACCGGCGCGTACCACATCCGCGTCCACGTGCGTTCGCCCTTCCTCGACCCGCAGCGCAACCGGGTGCTCGTGAGCCCATCCGTGCTGCTCGAGCAGGACGGCGCCGAGGCGCCGATCGCGCGGCTGTTCCTGACCGACCGCGAGATGAGCGGCGAGGGCGCCGGCGAGCCCTTCTACGAGTTCCGGATCGACGTCGTGATGCGCGACGGGCAGGTGCACCAGAGCCCGTGGATCGCGAGCCGCACGCTCGACTATCTGCTCGGCTCGAGCTCGCTGCGCGACGCGCTGGGCTTCCTGCCGGGCGAGGGCGGCGACGTGGCGCCGGCCTCGTGAGGCGCGCTGCCGCGTGGCTCGCCACGCTCGCGGGGTTCACCGCCGCCGCGGCCGGGGCCGCGCCCGACCTCGCCGCGCCGCGCGAGATCGGTCCCTTCCGCGTGTATCCCGACTCCGCCGACGAACGCCGCTTCTACCTGGCGCCCGGCGACCTCGAGGTCGCGACCGACGAGAACGGCCGGCCCGAGCTGCACTTCCTGCAGCTGCGCTACACCGGCACCGCGCTCTACGGCAACCAGGGCGAGGCGGGCTCGCACAGCACGCTGACGCTCGGCGTTCGGCTCGACGCGCCGTCGCCGGCCGAGATGGCCTTCCTGCGCCGCTCGCTCGCGTCGCTCGCGAACCTCGGCCGCGTCGAGCTGCGGCCGCTGCCGGTCGTCGCCTTCGAGGCGGTGCTCGCCTACGTGCCGATCGGCGACGTGCCGGCCGAGGTCAACGTCGTCGGCGAGGGCCACTTCGAGTCCGAGGACGCGCGCGAGGCGCGCTCCGACGACCGCGCGTTCTGGAGCGAGCGCACCTTCACGATCTCGATGGACGCCGAGACGTCGCAGCTCTTCTGGGACCTGCTGCACCGTCAGCAGCTCGCGGTCAGCATCAACTACGCCTTCTTCTCGCGCGGCGTGCACACGAACGAGCTCGCGACCGTCGACGTCGACGCCACCGAGCGGGAGGTGGAGCGCGAGCTGCTCGAGACGCTGCGCGACGCCGGTGTCCCGCTCGCGATCGAGAAGCCGCGCGGCATCGCGGCTCGGCTGCTCGAGCGGCTACGCGCCGAGCGCAGCGGCGAGGAGGTCGCCGACGAGGACGACGCCCCCGGCCTGCCCGAACGCACGCGCCTCGTCCAGAGCGGCGCGACGGCGGTTCGCGTGGACGCCGAGCGCTGGCCGGAGCTCTTCCAGCGCGTCGACTTCAACGACCGGATGCCGCCCGGCTACGCGGTGGTCAAGGTGTACTGCTACGACTTCGCCGAGACGCGCCGGCCGGACCTCTTCTACAAGAAGGTCGAGATCGAGGCGGAGGCGGTGGGCGGGCGCCGCGTCTCGCTCGACGCGAAGTTCCTGTACAGCCAGCCCGACCTCTACGCGCGCACGCTGCGCTTCCCGGTGGCGGTGCAGGTCGACCGTCCGTTCCGCTACCGCGTCACCACTGCGGCACGCGACGGCCGCACCGAGACCGGCCCGTGGATCGAGCGCGCGGCGTGGGGCGGGATCCTCGACATCACGACTCCGGCCGACGCGTCCGGGTCGCAGCGAGAGGTGGAAGGATGAGGGCAGTGGGCCGCGGCCTGGCCGTGACCTTCGCGCTGGCGCTGGTCGCCGACGCGGCGGCCGGCGTCGTCAAGTACGACGAGGGGCGCCGGGTCGTCGACGGCGTCCAGCTGCTCCAGGACGCGCAGGACCCGAGCCTCTACTGGTACCTGCCGACGGCGCCGCGCGTCTCGCTGAAGCCCGACGGGGAGACGCTCGAGTTCCTGTGCGTCAAGTACGTCGGCGAGGGCAGCGACGCGAGCGGGGGAATCTTCCACGCGCTCGTCGAGTTCACGCTGCTGCCGGAGGAAGAGGCCGCGCTGAGGAAGGCGATGGAGAAGGAGCTCGGCGGCGCGCGGCTCGCCGGGCCGGTGCCGCTGATGCAGGCGGTCGACGACGGGGAGGAGGGCGTCGGCAGCTTCCGGATCGTCTCGGCCACGCTCTCGGACTCCGCAGAGGGCGGCTTCACGCGCTCGCTGGTCAGCTCTGGGCGCGCCCCGCTGACGCCGGGGTCGAAGGCGGCGATCGCTGCGAGCCTGACCCAGCAGGGGGCGACTCTGCTCTTCGACACCTTCCAGGCGCCCACCTCCGACGTGTCGGTCGGCATCACGGCCTACTACGAGGCCCAGGTCCGCGCGTACAACGCCAAGGTCCACGCGAAGATGGACGTCATCTACGACCACTTCAGCCGCGTGATGGCGAAGCAGCAGGGCTACACGAAGCGGCAGCTGCGCGACATCACCGACGAGATGCAGAAGCAGGGGGCGATCACGGTCGAGGTGGCCGACCGCTCGAAGGGCCTGTCGGTCGACTCGAGCAGCATGCAGGCGATCGTCGACCTCGTGACGGCGAAGCTCACCGACCTGATGTTCGACGCCGAGATGGGCTGGGCGAAGGCGCCCGAACACGAGCAGGCGGTGGAGAGCGGACAGCTGGCCGGACGCCAGGAACGAGGCGGCTTCGCGAAGTTCTTCGCCGGCACCGGAGACCAGGAGTACATCACCGACAACCAATACGTGATCAAGAAGCGCGAGGACATCAACCGCAACGAGTTCACGCTGAACCTCTCGCAGTCGACGACGATCCGGGTGCCCTTCGACACCGCCGGCAACCTCGGCGGCTTCTACGCGGCGCACGGCGAGGACCCGCGCTACTTCCGCGTCGTCAACATGGACGACAAGACCTTCCAGAAGCGCGACGTCCACTTCCGCCTCGACGGCAACTACGTCGACTCGTTCCAGGACACGGTCAACTTCGTCTCGGTGAACTTCCGCAAGGTCTACGAAGACGGCACGAGAGAGGCCGAGACGGCCTCGCTGGTCTTCACGCACGACGACGTGAAGAACGGCGTCACGATGAAGACGATCACCTATCCGCGCCTCGGCGACGGCGACGCCTCGTGGCTCGACTACGAGTACCAGGTTCGCTGGAGCGTGAACGACCGGCCGACCGTTCCGGTGCCGGCGGACGAGAGCGGGTGGATCCGCACGGCCGACCCGGCGGTCTCGCTGGCGCCCCCGTTCCAGAAGCGCACGATCGAGATCGACGCCGATCGCGAGCTCTTCGCCGAGGCGGGGATTCGCACCGCGGTCGTCGAGTTCGCGACGCCGATCGCCGGCAAGGCGAAGATCGTGCGGCGCGCGACGCTGAAGGCCTCCGACGCGGAGGCGTCGACCACCGTCTCCATCTACCACGACCGCGGCAAGGAGGTCGGCTGGCGCGTCAAGTGGCATTCCAAGAAGGGCGCCACGAAGACGCAGGCGCAGGGCCTCGACTCCGACTATCTCTACCTGGTTCCTCCGGCGCTCGACGGCAACGGCGACGCCTCGACCGAGAACTGACCCGATTCGGGAGACCCGCATGAAGCACTCGATCTGCGAATCCGGCCGCCACCTCGCGCGCGTGGCGGCGCCGCTGCTGGCGCTGCTGCTCGCCCCGGCCGCGGCCACCGGGGTGACCCTCGACGGCATGAACCCGTGCACCGTCAAGCTCTCGGACGGGGCGGACGTGCAGCTGTACGGCGAGTTCATCAGCAAGTTCGACACCCGCGGCGCCGACGGCGTCGGCGGCCCGGTCGCGCTGCCTGCGCTGCAGCGCTACCGCCACCTCCCGGAGTGGAGCGGCGACGGCGCGGGCGACGGCCCCGATGGCGGAGCGCGTCCCGCCGTCGCGACGCGCGCCGCGACCGGCTTCAAGGACCACGTGAAGTCGAACCGCTACCACTACCTCCCGCCGGGCAGCAGCCTGCGGCTGTCGCGGCGCGACGACGGCAACCCCGAGTTCCTGTTCGTCAAGTACACGACCGACGAAACCGAGGCCGCCGGCGGCGTCCAGGGCGGCCTGCTGCACTTCCTGATGGAGTGGAGCCTGTCGAAGCAGCAGGAGCGCGAGCTGCGGCAGAAGGTCGCGAAGGACTGCAACGGAGGCGGGAAGGCCGGCGAGCTCGTCGGCGCGGTCGAGCTCGCCGAGGGCGACGAGGACAAGGGCTCGTTCCGGATCATCTCCGGCACGCTCTCGGACCAGGGCTTCACGCGTTCGATGGTGCAGAGCGGCCACGCGCCGGTGATGCCCGGCGGCAAGGTCGCGGCGGCTGCGAACATGACGTCGCAGGGCGCGGCGCTCTTCCTCGCTTCGCTCGAGAACCGGAAGTCGATCGCCGACCTCTCGGTCGAGCTCGACTTCAGCTACGTCGTCCAGCTGCCCGCCGCAAAGGGCCGCGTCGTCTTCCACTGGGACCGCTTCCAGTCGGCCTTCGAGAACTACGAGGCCGAGTTCAAGAGCACGAACAAGCGCCACGGGAAGGGCGGCGACGACGACGAGCTCACGGTCTCCGAGGAGGAGGCGGAGCAGTTCTTCGACCACCTCTACGAGAACAGCGTCGTCGAGTTCATCTTCGAGGGCTACAACCCCGACTCCGAGTACACCGGCAAGGTGATGGACGCGATGATGCAGTACTTCCTGAGCTCGATGATGGAGCCGGCCGACGACGCGATGCTGGCGATGCCCGACGACGACGAGGAGGAGGAGGGGCAGAGCGGCCGTCCGGAGCAGCTCGGACGCGAGGGCGAGGTGCTGTACCAGATCAAGCGATCGAAGCTGCGCCAGAGCTACGCGGAGAAGAACCAGGTGATCTCGCTCGACGCCGGCCTCGCGGTGCGGCGGCGCTTCCAGGTCGTCGGCAACATGGCGAGCTGGTACGACAGCGTCCGGGGCAAGCGCTGCTGCATCCACGCGGTGAACCTGAGCGACCCCTTCTTCCAGCAGCGCGAGATCCGCTTCATCCTCGACCAGGACGCGGTGGACATCTTCAAGGACATGGTCAACTACGTGACGATCAACGTGAAGAAGCGGCGCAGCAACGGCAAGGAGTTCAACGACAGCGCCACGATCGACGCCGACTACCTCGACAAGAAGGGCATCGTCGCGTCGATGACCTACGCCCGCGAGGACGACCGGAACTCCGAGGTCTACCAGTACCAGACCCAGTGGAGCCTCCGCGGCGGAAACCTCTTCCCGGCCAGCCCGAGCTGGCGGCGCGGGAACTGGGAGGGCGTGACGCTCGCGCCCCCGGTCGAGCCCTGGTTCGTCGAGGTCGAGGGCGATCTCGCCCAGATGGAGGCGCACGACATCGCGCGCGTGACCGTCGAGCTCCACTACCCGCTCTTCGGGCAGGAGGAGTTCAAGGTGCTCGCGCTGTCGCCCCGGGCCGGCGAGGACCTCGTCGGCGAGAAGATCTACGTCGATCAGGGTACGCGCGGCTTCGCGTACAGGCTGATCATCCACCACAAGAGCGAAGGCCGGATGGTGCTGCCGTGGCAGACGCGCGTCGGCGACCGCTACGTCTACGCGACGATCCCCGAGGAGATCCTCGCGGCCGGGCAGCCGCGGGAGCAGGCGAAGCTCGCCGCGCAGCAGCTCGGCAAGGTCGGCGCGGAGAAGGTTCTCGACCGCTTCCAGGAACTGTTCGCGGAGGCCGAGTAATGCGGAGCGTCGTGCGCGGCTCGGTGTCCCTGCTCGCGATCCTGCTGCTGCCGTCGCTCGCCGCCGCGCAGCAGGTGCTGATCGAGAGCAGCGCGCGCGTCGAGGGGCTGTGGGTGTTCCAGTCGGCGGTGAACCCGCTGCACTGGTACTACGTCCCGTCCGCTGCGCGGCTCGTGCAGGACGAGGACGACGAGCCCGAGTTCTCTTTCATCCGCTACGTGATCAACCGCGCGAGCAGCGACGCCGCCGACGCGACGAAGGGCATCACGGAGGCCGAGGGCGGCGGCATCCTGCACTTCCTGGTCACCTACGACACGCCCGCGGAGCAGGTGCGGCGAGCCGAGCGCGCGCTGCAGCGCCTGCTCGGCGACGAGGCGGCGAAGGGCGAGGAGCAGGTCCAGCTGCGCGGGCCGATCTCGTTCAAGTCGGGCCGCTACTACCTCGTGTCGTCGATCATCGACACGCAGGGCAACCCCACGGCGAAGCTGCTCGCGGCCGGCAACGCGCCCGTGCTCGAGGGCAGCCAGCTCGCGCTCTCCTTCGACCTGCCGCCCGAGCGCGCGACGCTGCTGAACGAGAGCCTGAAGATGGCGACCCCGGACATCTCGCTGATCTTCGAGATGACGATCGAGGGCCTCCAGGACTCCTTCGCCGCCGACCTCGAGATGAAGTGGGACGACGTCTACGAGCACGAGGGCTTCAGCGTCGAGGCGAACGTCCCGCTCTGGTACTTCAACGTCGGCGGCAACGGCAGCGTGCTCTTCGACGACCTGATGCAGAGCAAGGCCGTCGAGGTGAAGGTGCGCGGCTCGAACCCGAACATGGAGGCGCTGCTCGAGAAGGTCCAGCTCAAGCTGATCGAGCTGATGTTCGAGCCGATCCCGATCGAGGGGGCGAACGAGAACCCGGACCAGTTCGGGCAGCTCGCGAAGGCGATCAAGAGCATCAAGGACGACGACGAGAAGAAGAAGCCGCGCGCGGGCGTCACCTTCGGCTACAAGATGGCGGAGACGCGCCGCACCGGGCGCACGGTGCTGAGCATGAACTCGCAGTCGCCGGTCGAGTACGTCACGACGATCGGCTTCAACGTCGGCGACCTCTGGACCCGTCTCGGCGACGACCCGCGCTTCTTCAAGACGGTGAACCTCGCCGACCCTGCGTTCGAGCAGCGCGAGATCCACGTCGGCATCGACGGCGCGATCCTCCCGGAGTTCGACGCCTACATCAACAGCGTGACCGCGGTCCTGCGCAAGCAGCACCAGGACGGCAAGATGACGGTCCAGGAGATCGTCGTGGACCGGGAGACCTTCAAGAGCACGAACAACGACTTCCGGATGATCTACGGCTGGTCCGGCGACGACGACCGCACGAAGTGGCTCGAGTACGAGTACCGCACGCGCTGGAGCTTCAAGGGCGGCGGCCAGCACCAGACCGACTGGCAGCGCGCCGAGGCGAACATGATCGACCTGTACGCGCCGTACAAGCGGCGCGTGGTGCGCATCTTCGGCGACAGCGAGACCCTCGCCGAGGCCGGCGTGCGCGCAGTGATCGTCAAGGTCGACTATCCCTTCTTCGAGGGTCGCAAGACCGACAAGCTCACGCTGCGCGCCGACCGGCCGATCGCCGACCAGGCGATCGAGCTGACGCTCCCGCTCGGCGAGGACGAGTACCACTGGGACGTGACCTGGATCGGCCGCGACGGCTGGCGGCGCAGCGCGAAGGGCACCGACAAGACCTTCGTGCTCTTCGTCGACGAGCTGCCCGAGCCCGAAGCCGCGCCGCTCGCCTCCGGCGAGCAGGGGGACGCGTGATGGCGCCGGGTGCCGCTCGCCGGGGTCTCGCCGCGCTCGGGCTCGCACTGCTCGTCGCCACGCCCGGCGCCGCGCAGCAGGTGCTGCTCGACGGGCGCACGCGCGTCGAGGGCCTCTGGTGCTTCCAGTCGGCGGTGAACCCGAGCGAGTGGTACTACGTGCCGCAGACCGCGCGGCTCGCGACCGACGAGAACGGCGACCCGGTGTTCTCGTTCCTGCGCTACGTCGTCAACCGCGCGGCGGCCGACGGGGCCAGCAGCGGCATCACGACCGCCGAAGGCGGCGGGATCGTGACGCTCGTGGCCACCTACGACACGCCGCCCGAGGTCGTGCAGCGGGCCGCGCGCGCGCTGCAGCGCAAGGTGCAGGACGACGAGGTCGTGCTGAAGGGCCCGCTGATCTTCAAGCAGGGCCGCTACATGCTCGTGTCGTCGATCCTGCGCGGGCAGGGCGGCTCCGCCGAGAAGGAGGAGCACCTGCTCGCGACCGGCAACGCGCCGGTCTTCGAGGGCAACGAGGTGGCGTTCTCGTTCGACGTGAGCCCGGAGAAGTCGAAGCTGCTGCTCGAGAGCTTCCAGATGGCCACGCCCGACATCTCGATCGTCTTCGACATGACCTTCGAGGCGCTGACGCCGTCGTACGACGCGCTGCTCGAGGTGGACTGGGACGAGGTCAGCAAGAACGAGACGATGGGTGGCGGCGCGTCGGTGGGCTACGGGCAGTTCCGCGTCGGCGCCGAGATCGAGAAGGGGCTGAAGGAGCTGCACTCGTCGCAGGCGATCCGCATCACGACGCGCGGCTCCAACCCGAACATGGAGGGCCTGCTCGAGAAGGTGAACGCGAAGCTGCTCGACCTGATGTTCAAGAAGGTCGAGCCGGCGCCGGAGAAGCCGGAGGAGGAGAAGGACATCCTCGAGTCGCTGACGGCCCTCGGCGAGTCCTACTACGAGCTCGCTGCGCCGAACTACCTCAGCGTCTCGTTCAAGTACGAGCGCCGCCAGATCAAGACGACCGGCAAGACGGTCTTCCACCTGACCAGCCAGAGCCCGGTCGACCAGAACAGCATGATGGCCGCGAACATCGGCGCTCTCTACGAGCGCTACAAGGACGACGCGAACCGCTTCCGGACCGTGAACCTCTCGGACGCCGCCTTTCAGCAGCGCGAGATCCACGTCGGCATCGACGGCGCGATCCTTCCCGAGTTCGAGAAGTACGTGAACAGCGTCACCGTGACGCTGCGCAAGGTGCACCAGAACGGCGCGCAGACGCTCCGCGAGGTCGTGATCGACCGCAACACCTTCGCCAAGGAGAAGCGCGACTTCCGGATGGTGTACGGCTGGAACGGCGACGAGGACCGCGCGAAGTGGCTCGAGTACGAGTACCGCACGCGTTGGAGCTTCAAGGGCGGAGGCTTGCACGAGACCGACTGGACGAAGACCGACATCAACATGATCGACCTCTACGCGCCCTACGTCCGAAACACGGTGCAGCTCGTCGGCGACGCCGAGGCGCTGCGCGAGCAGGGCGTGCGCGCGATCGCGGTGCACGTGGAGTACGACTTCTTCGACGGCCGCCGCTCGCAGGATCTGGCGCTCCAGACCAGCGAGCCGATCGACGGTCGCGAGATCGAGATCACGCTGCCGCTCAGCGTCTACGACTACGACTACAGCGTGACGTGGATGCGCAAGGGCGCTCCGCCGCTCGAGGTGGAGGGCACCGACGACACCGGCGTGATCTTCGTCGACGAGCTCCCGCCGGCCGCGACGGCGGGGGGCTGAGTGGTGCGGCGCAGACGTGCACCGTCGTGGCTGCCGGCCGGCCTCGCGCTGCTGCTGGCCGCAGGCTCCGGCTGCACCTCGCCGACGGTGAACCTCGCGACCGAGAAGCCGATCGAGATCCGGATCGACCTGCGCCACGAGGTGCGCGTGCACCTCGACCGCGAGGTCTCCGACATGCTCGGCTCCGAGCAGGTGCGCGAGAGCGTGACGGCGCGCGGCTTCGACGCGAGCGTCGAGCGCCGCGTGCGCGCGGCGAAGGAGCGCGGCGTGATCGGCGAGCAGGCCGACGGCTACCTCGGCGTGTGCGCGGTGTCGGCGTCGGAGCGCGAGCGCGCGCTCGTCGAGCGCGTGAACGCCGAGCGGCGCGCCGAGTACGGCGTGCTCGCCGAGGACTACCGCGCGCCGATCGAGGAGATCGCGAAGCTCGCCGGCGCGAGCCGCATTCGCGCGGCCGGGCCCGCCGAGCTGGTCCGCACTCCCGACGGGCGGTGGATCGAGGCCAGCGAGGCGCAGGTCGTCGTGATCGAGGAGAGGCCGGATGCATGAGCGGGGACGGGGGCTCGGGATCGGGATCGCGGCGTGCGCGCTCGCGGGGGCGCTCGGCTGCGCCGGCGGCGCGGAGCTCGCGCAGGAGCTGGGCATGTCGGCGGGCGAGGGCGCGCTCGAGGGCTTCTCCGACTGGGTGAGCTATCGCGACGAGGACGAGTGGGGCCAGAGCTGGAGGACGAGCGGCCGCGGAGTCACCGGCGTGACGGCGCGCGGCGTGCTGCCGCCCGACTGCTCCGGGGTCGACGACGAGCTCGTGCTCTACGTCGGCGACGTGCTCGCGAGCCCCGCGAGCTTCGTCTCGACGCTCGACGGCGCGCTCGACCGCTCGGCCTACCGGCCGCTCGCCGAGGCCGACTTCCGGCTCACCGGCGCGCGCGCCGGCGGCGTGATCGGGATCCTGCAGACCACCGGCGGCCGCCGCGCGCGCTTCGCGCTGCGCTGGGACGAGCGCCCGGAGCTGCACGACCTGACGGTCTTCGACGCCGGGGGCGGCGAGGTCGCGCTGCGCTTCGAGGTGCCGATGCCGCTCGCGCCGCGCGCGGTCGTCGACCTCGACCCCGACGCGGCGGGCGGCTTCGACCTGCTCTACGGGCCGGCGCCCGACGGCCGCATGACGCTGGCGGCCGCCGAGGGCGCCGCGCTGTCGTTCCCGCTCGACTCGCTCTGCAAGGACTAGCGGGACGCCTTGTGCGGCGGCGGCGCGGCCTTCGGGTCGCGCGCACGCGGCATCACCGCGATGTCGTCGACGTAGCCGCGCACCGCGAGCACCGACAGGATCGCCTCGGCGAGCACCTCGAGCGGCATCATCGTGGCGGCCGGGAACAGATTGCGCTCGAACCAGACGCCGAGCGCGGTCTTCAGGTCCTCGGGGCTCCACGCGTCGGCGAACTCGGTGCTCTGGGTGTTGCCGACGACGACGCGCGTGAAGTCGACGTCGGGGTGCTCCATCCGCCAGCAGTCGACGAGGGCGTCGAGCGCGACCTTCGACACGCGGTAGAGGCCGAGCCCGGGCAGGGGCATCCGCACGGAGTACGACGACACGTAGACCGCGCGGCCCTCGCTCTCGCGCAGCCGCGGCAGCGCGGCCGCGGTGACGAGCGACGCGCCGATCAGGTTCACGTCGAGCACGCCGCGCCACTCGTCCCCGGACGCCGCGTCGAGCATCCGCAGCGGCGACATCCCGGCCGAGTAGACCAGCCCGTCGATCCCGCCGAGCGCGCGGGCCGCGTCGGCGACGCCGCGCGCGCAGTCCTCCTGGCGCGTCACGTCGAACGGAACCGCGACCGCGTCGCCCGGCGCGGCGGCGACGGCCTCGTCGAGCCGATCGCGGCGGCGCGCGGCGAGCGCGACGCGCGCGCCGGCGCGGCACGCCTGCCACGC
>CAZQYK010000504.1:0-3140 GCA_964597285.1 uncultured Spirochaetales bacterium | reverse complement strand
CGGCGGGCCGCCCCGAGGCGTCGGTCCCGGCGCTCGCGGCGCGCGGGCGCGTGCGGGCGATCGCGACGCGCGGCGGCCGCGTGTGGGTCGCGGCGCGCGGGCTGTGGGACGGGCCGGCCGATGCGCCGCGTCTCCTGGGGCCCGTCGCCGGCTTCGAAGGCGCCGCGCTCGCACACGTCGCCGCCGACGAGGCGCACGGCGTCGCGGTCGCGTCGGCGCGGCGCGTCTGGCTCCGCGGCGACCGCGGCGGCTGGCACGGCGTCTGGCAGGCGCCGGAGCGCAGCGCCGGCGCGTCGGCGCTCGCGTTCCACCGCTCGGGCGAGCTGTGGGTCGGCACCGACCGCGGGCTCGTGCGCGTCACTCCCGGCGGCCGCATCCGCATCGAGCTCGCCGGCGCGCGCGTCGAGGCGCTCGGCGAGAGCCCGGGCGGCGCGATCTTCGCCGGCACGCGCGGCGCCGGGCTCTTCACGCGCTATGCGGGCGGGTGGCGGCGCGTCGGAGACGCCGGTCGCGGCGAGCTGCGCTCGGTGAGCGCCCTCGCAGCCGGCGCGCGCGGCGCGCTGTGGATCTCGTCCGAAGAGCGGGGGCTGCTGCGCGCGGGCGGCTGACCGGGGTCCGCCGGCCGACGTGGACTTCCTCAGGCGACCGGGGCCTGCTGCGCCCGGGCGGCTGAAGCCGACGGCGCGCTGCGCAGGCTCAGGTAGAGCAGCGGACCGATCGAGCCGGCCACGAGCGTCAGCGCCACGTACGGCCACGGCGACACGCCGCGCCGACGCGCGTCGCCGATCAGCCAGCCGAGCGCGACGGTCAGCGCGATCACGAGGTCGACGAGCATCTGCGCCGCCCAGTCTTCGGCGAGCGCGAGCCCGAGGAAGCCGGTGTAGCCGTGCTCGACGACGATGACGGCCGTCCAGACCCCGAAGGCGACCAGCACGACCCGGGCGATCCACGGAACGAGGTTCGAGTGCGTCATGCGGCGCAGCATGCCCGCGGCGGGCCATGCCGTCGATGACCTCGGAGGTAACGCCCCGCGTTCCCCCGACGCTCCCCTGCCGCGCTAGAGGCGCTACAGCGTCGCCGGCAGCCGGGTCCAGCCGCGGACGAACTCGGTGTGGTTGCGGACGGCGCGCGCCTCGTCGATCTCGTACTCGGGCAGACGCCGCATCACCTCCTCGAGCGTCAGGCGCGCCTCCATCCGCGCGACGTGCTTGCCGAGGCACATGTGCACGCCGTGGCCGAACGCGAGCATCCGCGGCGGGCGGCGCTTCATGCGATACGCGTCGGGCGCGTCGAACTCGTCCTCGTCGCGGTTCGCCGAAGCCCACATGAACATGCACTTCTGGCCCGGCTTCATCCGCTTCCCGCGGAACTCGACCTCCTGGATCACCGTGCGCCCGAGGTGCTGCGTCGGCGTGTCGAGGCGCAGGCCCTCGAGGAAGGCGTCGGGCACGAGCGAGAGGTCGCGCGCGAGCTCGCGGCGCTGGTCGGGGTGCTGCCACAGCCGGTAGAAGGTCGCGGCGAGCGCCTTCGGCAGCGTGTCGGTGCCGCCGATCAGCACGACGCAGCACAGCGACGCGAGCCGGAAGTCGTCCATCTTGTCGCCGTCGACGCCGCTCGTCATCACGCGCTCGATCAGGCCGGTGGCCTTCTCCGGGCTCTTGCGCAGCTCCTTCACGCGCTCGAGGATCGTGAAGAACATGTCCTTCGCGCCTTCCATGCTCTTCTCGGTCGCGCCGCGATGGCCGTCGCGGCGGAAGAAGATCCCGTTCACCCAGCCCGACGCGCGCTCGGCCAGCTCGAGCGGCAGCCCGACCACCGACAGCGCGCCGCGCACCGACACCTGCGCGGCGAGGTCCTGCACGAGGTCGCACTCACCGCGCTCGACGATCGCGTCGACGAGCCCGCGGATGATCGGGCGCATCTCGTGCTCGACGCGCTTCACGGCGCCGGGCTTGAAGAGCGGCGCCACCTGCGCCCGGTACTTCGAGTGCTGCGGCGGGTCCATGCTCGCGAACGAGAGGTTCAGCGGCGTGTCCTTCGTCAGCAGGTGCGGCGGCGTCGTGCCCTCCTGCGCCGAGAAGTGCTCGAAGTCGGGCCCGGCGCGCCAGATGTCCTCGAAGCGCGACAGGAACCACGCGTCGTACTCCTCGACGTAGTAGACCGGGTCCTCGCGGCGCATCCGCGCGTAGACCGGGTACGGGTCGCCGTAGAGGACGTCGTCCATGAAGGGGTGGTAGTCGAGCGTCACTGGGTGACCATCCTTTCCGACTTCGTTCGCCTGCGGCTCACTGCGCGCTGCCTTCGGCAGCTTGCCGCCCTGCGATGCGTCCGAAGATCTGCGCCTCGCCGATCGACGTGCCGCTGCTGTAGCCGGGCGACGAGATCGACGCCGCGGTGCGCCCGGCCGCCCACAGCCCCGGCACCGGCTCGCCGTCGGCGTTCAGCACGCGCGCGCGCACGTCGGTCGCGAGCCCGCCGAGCGTGAACGCGGCGTAGATCGCCTTGTCCCACGACAGGTCGATCGCGCCGAAGGGCGGCGTGCGCAGCGGCGCGACGTGCTCGGGGCTCTTGTGGAAGACCGGGTCCTCGCCGCGCTCGGCGCCGGCGTTGTAGAGCGCGACCGTGGCCTGGAGCGTCCCCTCGGCGAAGCCGAGCTCGGCCTCGAGCTCGGCGATCGTCTCCGCAGCGAACACCTCGCCGCCCGCGAACACAGGCCGCTCGAAGCTCTCGTCGTCGAGCACGAGCCAGACGCGTCCCTCCTGGTGCAGCAGCGCGATCTCGCCGGCGCGGCCCTGGTAGACGTCCTCGGGCATGAAGCGCTGGCCGTGGCGGTTGACGAAGATGCCGCGCATCAGCGTCTTCGGCGGGTAGAAGGGCAGCGTCACCGAGCCCATGCTCATCCGCACCGCGGCGCCGCCGGCGCCGACGCCCATGCGGATGCCGCGGCCGTCGTCGCCGTCGGTCGCGGCGCGGAAGCGCGCCTTGCGCAGCGCGGGCGCGTACTGGCGGATCATCTCGCGGTTGTTGACGAAGCCGCCGGCGCACAGCACGACGCCGCGGCGCGCGCGGAAGCCGAGCGCCTCGCCGGCGCAGGTGGCGTGCACGCCGACGACGCGGCCGGCGTCGTCGACGACGAGCTT
>CAZQYK010000503.1:0-3867 GCA_964597285.1 uncultured Spirochaetales bacterium | reverse complement strand
AACGCGTGGCCGAAGAAGTCCCAGCGCCATGCGAACCACAGCGCCCAGCCGGCGGCGACCACGGCGACCCACGCGTGCTCGCGCGCGATCGCGGCGGCGCTCTTCCCGTCGGCCCGGCGCGCCGCCGCGTGCGCCGTGACGGCCGCGCCGACGAGCACCGGCCCCTCGAGCCGCAGCAGCGACGCCACGAGCAGGCACGCCGCGGCGGGCCCGCGCGCGCGCGGGTCGTCGGAGAGCAGCAGCCGCAGGCCCGCGACGAGCGCGAGGCCGAAGAGCGCCGTCTCCATGCCCGACACCGCCCAGAAGCCGACGCCGATCGAGACCGCGACGAGCAGCGCCGCGAGCGCGGCCGCGCCGTCGCCAGCGCCGAGCCGGCGCGCGAGGCCGTGGGTGAGCCAGAGCATCGCGAGCGCGCAGAGGGCGCCGAGCGCCTTGATCGCCGCGAGCGGGTCGACGCCGGCCGCGAGCGCCGCGGCCTCGAGCGCGAGCGCGCCGAAGCTCGACGTGGCCTCGATGGGCTCCACGGGATCGAACGACGGCCGCCCGAGCTCGACCCAGTGCCGCGCGTGGCGCAGCGTGATGTAGGCGTCGTCGACCGTCACCGGCCACGACTCCCACATCACCGCCGCGAGCACCCCACAGGGTACGAGCAGCGCGAGCGGCGCGCGGCGTCCCCCCACGGCGCACGAGGGTACGGCGCGCCCGGTCGCCTCGCCCGGCGCGTCTGTGCCGCGCCCCGGCCCCGGGGCTACGCTGTGGCCGATGTTCGGCATCGGCATGACCGAGCTGATGGTGATCTTCGTGATCGGGCTGCTCGTGCTCGGCCCGAAGCGCCTGCCCGAGCTCGCGCGCTCGCTCGGGCGCAGCCTCGCCGAGTTCCGCCGCGCGTCGAACGACCTGCGCCGGGAGTTCATGAGCGTCGCCGAGGACGCGAAGATCGAGCCGACGCCGCTCGCGCCGCCGCGCCCGCCGGCGCCGCGGCCGGCCGTCGCCGCGGAGGGCGCGGAGGCGCCGGACGCCGGCGACGCGAGCGACGCGCCGAGCGATCGATGAGCGCGAGCTCCCGCTGAAGGCGCGATGGACGAGCGGAAGCTCCCGTTGACCGACCACCTCGCCGAGCTGCGGACGCGGCTGGCGTGGGCGCTGCTGGCGTGGGTCGCGTGCAGCGCGCTCGCGTGGAGCTCGAGCGAGCGGATCTTCTCGCTGCTGCTCGCGCCGGCCGTGGACGCGCTCGGCGGCGAGGGCCCGCCGCTCCAGGCGATCGCGCCGACCGAGATCTTCTTCACCTATCTGAAGTGCGCCCTGCTCGCCGGCTTCGTCTTCGCGCTGCCGGTGATCTTCTGGCAGCTGTGGGCCTTCGTTTCGCCGGGGCTGTACGCGTCGGAGAGGAACACGGCGCTGCCCTTCGTGCTGATCTCGACGGCGCTCTTCGCCGGCGGCGCGATCTTCGGCTACGTGCAGGTCTTCCCGCTGATGTTCGGCTTCTTCACGAGCTTCGACAGCGAGTTCGTGCAGTCGGTGTGGACGATGCGCGAGGTGTTCGCGCTGACGACGCGCCTGTTCCTCGCGTTCGGCGTCGCGTTCGAGCTGCCGGTGCTCGTGTTCTTCCTGTCGGTCGCCGGCATCGTCGACGCGCGCACGATGCTGCGCGGCACGCCCTACGCGGTGCTCGCGATCTTCGTCGTCGCCGCGATCCTGACGCCGCCCGACTGGGTGAGCCAGGTCTTCCTCGGCGTGCCGATGGTCGGGCTCTACCTGCTCGGCGTCGGCGTCGCGCTCGTGTTCGGCGGCGCGCGGCGCGCGCCCGACGAGAGCGGCGAGGGCTCGCGCGCGCTGCGCAAGAGCTCGCCGTAGCTACTCTCTCCCTTACTCCGCGAGGCGCATCACGCGGTCGGGATCGAGCGCGATGAAGAGGCCGCGGGCCCGGACGGCGACCTCGCCGCCGACGCGGGCCTCGGCCCGGCTCGTGATCTTGCGCCCGTCGACGCCCTCGACCCAGCCCTCGAACGCGATCTCGGCGCCGAGCGGCACCGGGCGGCGGTAGTCGATCGCGAGGCTCGCCGTCGGCCCGGCGGTGCCGCCGAAGATGTTCGCGACGTTGATCACCTGGTCGAAGGCCGCCGCGAGCACCGCGCCGTGCACGCAGCCGGGCGGTCCCTCGTAGGGCGTGTCGAAGACGGCGCTGCCGCGCGCGCGCGGCGGCTGCCACGCGATCTCGAGCGGCAGCGCGAGCGGGTTGTACGGGCCGAGCACCGGGTCGTACGGGAACACGTCGTCGGGGTGCTCGGGGGGGCGCAGGCTGCCGTAGCGCGGCGGCGGCGCGGCCGGCAGCGCCGGCTCGAGCGCGTCGGCGAGCGCGTGCAGGCGCCGGGCGGCGTCCGCGGTCCACGCGGCGTCGCCGGTGTTGTTCGTCGCGACGCGCACGAGACGCCGCACCGCGTCGGCGAGCGCGCGTAGCTCGCGCTCGCGGCCGGCGACGTTCGGGTGGGCGCTCGGGCGCGGGGCGGAGCGGTCGGTCACGGCGTCTCCTCGCTCGTCACAGCGGCGAGCGCTCGGCGAGCTCGGCCGCGCGGCGGGCCATGTCGAGCACGACGTCGCCGAACGCGGCCATCTTCGGGTTGTCGGCGCGGCCGGCGACCCAGCGCGCGTAGCCGGCCTCGAGCACGCAGGCCATCTTGAAGCGCGCGAGCACGACGTAGTAGTCGAGGCGGTCGACCGGCAGTCCGGTCTCGCGCGCGTAGGCCACGACGAGCTCGGCGCGGCTCGGCATGCCGCGATGGTCGACGTAGCCGACGGCGCTCGGCTCGCCGGGATCGGGCCAGCCCATCAGCACCCAGCCGAGGTCGAGCAGCGGGTCGCCGACGGTCGACATCTCCCAGTCGACGATCGCGGCGAGCCGCGCCGGCGCGCCGTGGCGGTACATCACGTTCGCGAACTGGTAGTCGCCGTGGATCAGGCCCGGCGTGAACGCGTCGGGCGTGTGCGCGCGCAGCCATTCGGCGGCGACGTCGAGGCCCGGCAGCTCGCGGAAGCGCACGCGCTCGAGGTGCGCGAGCCAGCGGTCGACCTGGCGCGCGAGGAAGCCCTCGGGCCGGCCGAAGCCCTCGAGCCCGGCCGCGCGCCAGTCGACGCGCGCGAGCTTCGCGATGCCGCCGACGAGCTCGAACGCGAGGCCGCGGCGCGCGTCGAGGTCGGAGTCGAAGGGGGCGGGCCAGTTCGTCCGAGCTTCGCTCGGCTGCGCCTCGCTGCGCGCGGGCCTTCGGCCCGCTTGCGGTGCTCCGGTCTGCATCGGCGACCAGCCGTCGACGAACTCCATCACGTAGAAGCACGCGCCGTCCATCACCGCGGGGTCGTCGCCGGCCGCGAGCACGCGCGGGTGCGGCACGTCGGTGTCGGCGAGCGCGGCGAGCACGCGGTGCTCGCGCAGCATCGTCTCGTTGCGGCCCTCGGGCAGCTCCGGCGGCGGCCGGCGCAGCGCCGCGCGCCACGCGCCGCGGCGCAGCTCGAAGATCTGGTTCGACGCGCCGCCGGAGACGAAACGCGTCTCGAGCGGGAGCCCCGTCCCCGGCAGGCCCTGCGCGTCGAGCCACGCGGCCAGCCGCGCCGGGTCGGCGATCGCCGGCTCGGGCGCCGCCTCGGACACGCTAGTCGGCGCCTCCGACGTCGCGCTCGACCCACGCGCGAAGCAGGTGGTGCGCGATCGCGAACGGCGGCGGGACGGTGACCTCGCCTCTCTCGCCGGCGAGCGCGGCGCGCAGCGCGTCGCGCGTGAACCAGCGCGCCTCGTCGAGCTCGGCGCGGTCGACGGTCAGCGCCTCGCTCTCGGCGCCCGCGACGCAGCCGAGCATCAGCGAGCTCGGAAACGGC
>CAZQYK010000502.1:0-2645 GCA_964597285.1 uncultured Spirochaetales bacterium | reverse complement strand
CATCTCGACCCCGAACCTATCAGTAGCCGGCCTCGACGTCGACGAGGCCGTCGAGCGGGCGGCCGTCGAGGAAGCGGGCGAGGTTCTCGAGGAAGGGGTCGAGGAGCCGGTCGAGCGCGCCGGGGCCGCTCCACGACCCGTGCGGCGACAGGCGTACGCGCGGGTGGGTGTAGAGCCAGTGGCCGGCCGGCAGCGGCTCGGGCTCGACGGTGTCGAGCGACGCGAGGCCGACGCGCCCCTGGTCGAGCGCCTCGCGACGCGCGTCCTGGTCGACGAGCCCGCCGCGCGCGACGTTGACGAGGTGCACGCCCGGCTTCACGCGCGCGAGCGCGTCGCGGCCGATCAGGTGGCGCGTCTCGCGCGTCGCCGGCGCGGCGACGACGAGGTGGTCGGACTCGGCGAGCAGCGCGTCGAAGCCGACGCGCTCGACGCCGGCGACCGCGAGCGGCGCGTCGGTGCGGCGGTGCGCGACGACGCGCATCCCGAACGGCAGCGCGCGCCGCGCCGTCTCCTGCGCGATCGCGCCGAAGCCGAGCAGGCCCAGCGTGCGGCCGTGCAGGCCGCCGAGGTCGACGAGGTTCCAGCGCTCGGGCGGCTCGTGGATCCACGCCTCGGGCAGGTGCTTCTCGGCCGCGAGCAGCATCGCCATCACCCACTCCGAGATCGGGATCGCGCTCGCGCCGCGCGAGCAGGTGAGCGGCACGCCGCCGAGCGCGTGCAGCGGGAACGCGTCGACGCCGGTTCCGTAGGCGTGCACCCAGCGCACGCCGCGCGCGAGCAGCTCGGGGATGTTCGGGCTGCCCCACGCGAAGGTCAGCAGCACCTCGCCGCGCACGCCGGGCGCGGGCTCGCCCTCGGTCGTCACCGTCACGAGCTCGGCCTTCGGAAAGCGCTCGCCGACGCGCGCGAGCATCGGCGGCGGCACCTGCGTCAGGATCGCGACCGCGCGCTCACCCACGCAGGTGGGCCTTGGCGAGCGACTCGACCGTGCGGTGGAACTCGCGCACCGTCTCGTCGATCACCTGCGCCACCGGCAGCACCGCGTCGATGCGGCCCACGACCTGGCCGCCGAGCGCGACGCCGGCCTCGAGATCGCCCTCGAAGTAGACGCCGCGCACGCCGGCCGCGAGCTCGACCATCGCGTTCGTCGCGTCGCGCTCGAGGCGCTCGGTGCGCGCGGTGCGCAGCGCGCGCAGCGCCGGGCCGCGCTCGGGCTTGAGCATCACGGTGCCGGTCTCGGCCGCGGCGACGATCGCGTCCTTCCAGCCGGGGTGCACCGGCGACTCGAGCGCCGACACCATCCGCGTGCCCATCTGCACGCCCTCGGCGCCGAGCGCGAACGCCGCCGCCATCGTCACGCCGTCGCAGATCCCGCCGGCGGCGATGATCGGCACGTCGACCTTCTCGCGCACGAGCGGCAACAGCACCATCGTCGACACCTCGCGCGGGTTCTTGAAGCCCCCGCCCTCGCCGCCCTCGACGACGAGCCCGTCGACGCCGGCGTCGACGGCCTTGCGCGCAGCGCGCCGCGTCGGCACGACGTGGGAGACCGTGAGCCCCGCGTCCTTCAGCGCGCGCGTGTACTTCGTCGGATCGCCGGCCGACGTCGTCACGAAGCGCACGCCCTGCTCGATCACGAACTGGACGATGTTCGGGTCGCGGACGAAGGCCTGCGCGATGTTGACGCCGAAGGGGCGGTCGGTGAGCTCGCGCATCTTTCGGATCTCGCCGCGCACCGCTTCGAGCTCGCCCGACGAGGTTTCGATGATCCCCATCGCGCCGGCGTTCGACACCGCCGACGCGAGCTGCGAGCGCGCGATCCAGCCCATCGGCGCCTGCACGATCGGAATCTCGACGCCGAGCAGACGGGTGACGCGATTGTCGAACATCGGGGCTCCTCCGGACGGCGCGTGCGGCGCCGGGGACGTTACTCCCCCCCGCGGAGCTCCCGCCAACGCTCGCGCCGGTCGCGCCGCTCGGCGCGCATCTCCTCGTGGATGCGCACGAGCTCGCGGCGCTGCTCGGGGCTCAGCAGCGCGCGGATCGCGAGCATCGTGCGCAGCCGCTGCTTCTGGAGCTCCGTCTCGACGCGCCCGATCGCCTCGGCCTGGTCGAGGACGGCGGCCTCGTCGGGCTCCTCGCGCGAGAGCAGTGCGCGCAGCTCGCGCTTCAGCGCGCGCAGCTCGTCGCGCCGGGGCTCGCCGGCCTCGCGGCCCTCGCGCGCGATCGCGCGGATCTTCTCGCGCGTCTCGGCGTCGAGACCGAGCCGCTCCGAGTGGCGCTCGAGCACGCGCTCGATCGGCGGCGGGCCGTGCGACGGCCGGCCGCGCCGCGGGCCGTCGTCTGCCGACGCGCCCGCCGCGCCGATCGCGAGCGCCGCGATCGCGACCCACGCCAGCCGCGCCGCGTCGCCGCGCGCATCTCGCCTCACCGCTACACCTCGTCCAGGAAGAGGCCGGCAATCGCCTCGTAGTCGTCGGGCAGCGTGTCGCCGGTCGCCGCACTCGGCGCCGCGAGCGCGAGCAGCACATCCTCGGCGGTCTCGGTGTCCTCGCTCGCGATGCGCTCCGACGGATCGGGCGCGCCGAGCCACAGCGCCGCGGCGAGCAGCACGGCCGCCGCGGCGCCGGCCGGCGCGAGCCACA
>CAZQYK010000501.1:0-9166 GCA_964597285.1 uncultured Spirochaetales bacterium | reverse complement strand
TCGGCGTCGACGCCGAGCTCTTCCGCGTGGACTCGCAGCCACGAGCGCGCCGCCTCGGCCGACTCGCGCATCACGTCGCCGAGCGATCCGGTGAGCTTGAGCTCGCCCTTGCCCGGCATCCGCGTCGACTCGACGAAGAGGATGTCGCCGCCGGCCGGCGTCCACGCGAGCCCGACCGCCACGCCGGCGTAGCCGGCGCGCGCGGCGACCTCGGGCTCGAACTTCACCGGCCCGAGCAGCGTGCCGATCTCGGCGGGCTCGACGCGGAACGGTCCCGCCGCGTCGTCCTCGGCGATGCGCCGCGCGATCTTGCGCGCGACCGCACCGATCTCGCGCTCGAGGTTGCGCACGCCGGCCTCGCGCGTGTAGCTCGCGATCAGGTGCCGCAGCGCCTCGTCGGTGATCTCGACGCCCTTCTCGGCGACGCCGTTCTGCGCGAGCTGGCGCGGCACGAGGAAGCGCTTCGCGATCTCGAGCTTCTCCTCGGCCGTGTAGCCGGGCAGCTCGATCACCTCCATCCGGTCGCGGAGCGCCGGCGGCACCGGGTCCATCCAGTTCGCGGTCGCGATGAAGAGGACCTGCGACAGGTCGAAGGGCACCTCGAGGTAGTGGTCGCTGAAGGTGGAGTTCTGCTCCGGGTCGAGCACCTCGAGCAGCGCCGAGGACGGATCGCCGTGGAAGCTCGCGCCGAGCTTGTCGAGCTCGTCGAGCATGAACACCGGGTTGTTCACGCCGGCGCGGTGGATCGACTGCACGATCGTGCCCGGCAGCGCGCCGACGTAGGTGCGCCGGTGGCCGCGGATCTCGGCCTCGTCGCGCACGCCGCCGAGCGAGATGCGCTGGAACTGGCGCCCGAGCGCGCGCGCGATCGAGCGGCCGAGCGAGGTCTTGCCGGTGCCGGGCGGCCCGGCGAAGCACAGGATCGGACCCTTCAGGTCGCGCTTGATCGACAGCACCGCGATGTACTCGACGATGCGGTCCTTGACCTTGTCGAGCCCGTGGTGGTCCTCGTCGAGGATCCGGCGCGCCTCGTCGGGGTCGAGGCGGTCCTCGGACGCAGCCGACCACGGCAGCTCGGCCATCCACTCGAGGTAGCTGCGGATCACGCCGTGCTCGGCGGCGGCGGTCGGCATCTGCGCCAGGCGCTCGAGCTCGCGTGTCGCCTGCGCGTGCGCCTCGTCGGGCATGTTCGCGGCCTCGATCCGCTCGCGCAGACGCTCGACCTCGGTCTCGCTGTCCTCGGCCTCGCCGAGCTCCTGCCGGATCGCCTCGAGCTGCTGCCGCAGCATGTAGTCGCGCTGCGTGCGGCCGATGTCGGTCTGCACCTTCTCGCGGATCTCGCTCTCGACCTTGTGCGCGTCGCGTTCGCGCGACACCTCGGCGAGCACGCGCTCGAGGCGCTGGCGCACGTCCCGCTCCTCGAGCACCTCCTGCTTCGCCGCGACGTCGACGTCGAGATGCGAGCCGACGAGGTCGGCGAGCTTCGACGGATCGTCGACGCCCTGCGCGAGCACCTGGAGCTCGTCGGAAAGCCGCGGGCTCGCGGCGACGAGCGCGGCGAACTGCTGCGCCAGGCTGCGCGCGAGCGCGGTCGTCTCGACCGAATCCGGCTCGCCGACGTCGTCGAGGCGCTGCACGCGGCCGACGAGGAAGGGATCCTCGCGGACGAAGCTGTCGATCCGCACGCGCGCGACGCCCTGCACGAGCAGGCGGTACGAGTCGTCGGGGAACTTCAGCATCTTCGCGATGCGCATCACGGTGCCGACGCGGTAGAGGTCGTCGGGCCCCGGGCTCGACTCGACCGGACGGCGCACCGCCACGCACACCAGCAGCCGCTGCGGGCTGCGCAGCACCTCGAAGATCAGCCGGCGCGAGCGGTCGGTGTTCACGAGCAGCGGCGAGAGCAGGTGCGGGAAGAGCACCGTGTTCTTCAGCGGCAGCACCGGCAGCGCGTCGGGGAGCACCGGCGCGGCGATCTCCTCGCCGCCGCCGCTCTCGACGGCGATCTCGGTCCCGGCTCCGCCGGACGCGACGGACAGGGCCTTCTCCTGCTCGGCTTCGCTACTCACGCTCGACCTTGACCGAACGGCGCACCGGCTTGCGGCGACCGAGGGTCACCGTCAGCAGCCCGTCCTCGAGGTGCGCGGTCACGTGCTCGCGGTCGACGTCGGCCGGCAGCCGAAGCCGGCGCTCGAAGGGGCCGGTGGCGATCTCCATCTGATGCAGCCGCACCGCGGCCGCGCCGCCGCCCTCGCGCACGCCCTGGATCCGCAGCAGGTCGCCGTCGACGGTGACGCGCAGCGCCTCGCGCCGCACCCCGGCCAGCTCGGCGCGCACGACGATCGCGTCCTCGGTCTCGAAGACGTCGACGTCGGGCTGCCAGTGGTCGCCGTGCAGGCGTTCCGCGAAATCGCCATAGCGCGGAGACCCGATCGGATCCCGCTTGGGATCGCGCGCCCTCAAGGGCCCTCCTCTTCCGGCCCTCGGGGCCGGACTCCGTCAGGCGTCCTTCTGCTCGGTGTACTCGGCATCCACCACGTCGTCGCCGTCGGAGCCCTGCTTCGCGTCGCCCGCGCCGTCGCCGGCGCCGCCCGCCGCGCCGTCGGCCGCCTGCGTCTTGTACAGCGTCTCGGCGACGCCGTGCAGCGCCTGCTCGACGCGCTGGCGCGCGGCGTCGAGCGCGGCCGGGTCGTCCTTGTCGAGCTCGCCGCGCGCCGCCTCGAGCGCCGACTCGACGCCCTGCTTCTCCGTGTCCGAGAGCTTGTCGGCGTTCTCGCTCAGCGTCTTGCCGGCCTGGTAGATCAGCGAGTCGAGCGCGTTGCGCTTCTCGATCACCTCGCGGCGCCGCTGGTCCTCGCCCGCGTGGGCCGCGGCGTCGGAGACCATGCGGTCGATCTCCTCCTTCGACAGGCCGCCGCTGCCCTCGATGCGGATCGACTGCTCCTTGCTCGTGGCCTGGTCCTTCGCGTGCACCTGGAGGATGCCGTTCGCGTCGATGTCGAAGGTCACCTCGATCTGCGGCACGCCGCGCGGCGCCGGCGGGATCCCGTCGAGGATGAAGCGGCCGAGCGTGCGGTTGTCCTTCGCCATCTCGCGCTCGCCCTGGAGCACGTGGATCTCGACCTGCGGCTGGCTGTCGGAGGCCGTCGAGAAGACCTGGCTGCGCTTGGTCGGGATCGTCGTGTTCTTCTCGATCAGCTTCGTCATCACGCTGCCGAGAGTCTCGATGCCGAGCGACAGGGGCGTCACGTCGAGGAGCAGCACGTCCTTGACGTCGCCGGCGAGCACGCCGCCCTGCACCGCGGCGCCGATCGCGACCACCTCGTCGGGGTTCACGGTGCGGTTCGGCTCGCGGCCGAAGAGTGCCTTGACCTTCTCCTGCACCATCGGGATGCGCGTGCTGCCGCCGACCAGCACGACCTCCTGGATGTCGGAAGCGCCGAAGCCGGCGTCGGCGAGCGCCTGGCGGCACGGGCCGAGGCTGCGCTCGACGAGGTCCTCGACCAGCTGCTCGAACTTCGCGCGCGTGAGCTTCATCACGAGATGCTTCGGGCCGCTCTGGTCGGCGGTGATGTACGGCAGGTTGATGTCGGTCGAGCTCGCGCTCGACAGCTCGATCTTGGCCTTCTCCGCGGCCTCGCGCAGCCGCTGCACCGCCATCGCGTCCTTCGACAGGTCGACGCCCTGGTCCTTCTTGAACTCGGCCACCAGGTAGTCGATGATGCGCTGGTCGAAGTTGTCGCCGCCCAGGTGCGTGTCGCCGTTCGTGGCCTTCACCTCGACGACGTTCTCGCCGACCTCGAGGATCGAGATGTCGAAGGTGCCGCCGCCGAAGTCGAAGACGGCGATCTTCTCGTCGGACTTCTTGTCGAGCCCGTACGCGAGCGCGGCCGCGGTCGGCTCGTTGATGATTCGCTTGACGTCGAGGCCGGCGATCTTGCCGGCGTCCTTCGTCGCCTGGCGCTGCGCGTCGTTGAAGTAGGCCGGCACGGTGATCACCGCGCCGGCGACCGGCTGGCCGAGGTGGGCCTCGGCGGCGGACTTCAGCTTCTGCAGGATCATCGCGGAGATCTCGGGCGGGCTGTAGTCCTTGTCGCCGACGCGGACCGCGGCGGTGCCCTCCTTGCCCTGCACCACCTCGTAGGGCACGAGCTGGATCTCCTCGGGAACCTCCTCGAGCCGCCGCCCCATGAAGCGCTTGATCGAGTAGACGGTGCCCTTCGGGTTCGTGACGGCCTGGCGCTTCGCGATCGCCCCGACCAGGCGCTCGCCCTCGTCCGTGAAGCCGACGACCGAGGGCGTCGTGCGCCCCCCCTCCTCGTTCGCGATCACGGTGGGCTGGCCGCCCTCCATTACCGCGACGACCGAGTTGGTCGTGCCCAGATCGATGCCGATGATCTTGCCCTGCGCCATGAAGGTGCGTCTCCGTCGGAAGGATCGCCGCGAAGCCGGCGAATGGCGGGCAAACCTGCGCCCTCGCGGCTCGCTGTCAACCGCGAGGCGCCGATCGGCGGCCGGTCGGCGAGTCGGAGTCGCCGGGCCCATCGAAATCCCCCAGGGGCAAACCGAACGCTCCTGCGGGGCCCGGGGTCGTAAGGCTCCGCGGGCGGGCCGCCGATACGGCGATCTGTCGTCCTAACTGCTTGGAATCCCGATGCATCCGTTGGGCGCCGACCGGTCGTGCGGGTATACTGCCGGATCCTGAACGGGCCCGGGACGGGCGGCGTCGCGAAGTGCGATCGGACGCGGGAGCGGGCGAGCCACCACCATGGGTTCTGTGCTGAGCTGGACGGCCAACTGCGTCCTGTTCGTCCTCGGGTGCTTTCTCGCGGCGGACACCGCGAACGATGTCATCTCCGCCACGCTGCTCGCCCCGTCGCGCGAGGTCGCCGCGCCGGCAGCCCGCGCCGAGGCCGCCCCAGCACGCACCTGGAGCGACCGCCAGGTGATCCTGGCGCGCAACCTGTTCAACTCGAGCACGCTCGCGCCACCGACGCCCGACCTGGACGTCGAGGACCTCGAGAAGTCGCGCCTGCCGGTCACGCTGCTCGGCACCTTCGCCGCGAGCGACCCGGCGCAGTCTCGCGCGACGCTCAAGGACCGCGAGAAGAACCAGACCCTCGTCGTCGCCGTCGGCGACTCGATCCGAGGCCAGGCCACGGTGACGCGCATCGAGCGCCGCCGGGTCGTGCTGTCCGAGAACGGCGCCTCGCGGGAGCTGACCCTCGACGACGACGAGGCCGTGGCCGCCCGGGTGCGCCCGGGCCAGGCGCCGCCCCGAGCCGCGCGGGCCGCCCCGCCGCAGGCGGTGCGGCGCATCGGCGAGAACCGCTTCGCGCTCGCGCGCCAGGACGTGAACGAGGCGATCCAGAACCCCGCCGACCTGCTCAGTCAGGCCCGCGTCCAGCCGAAGTTCGAGGACGGGCAGATGGTCGGGCTCCAGGTCAGCGGGATCAAGCCCGGGAGCGTGTTCGAGGGCATCGGGATGCAGGAGGGCGACGTCATCACCGAGTTCAACGGCATCTCGATCGACTCGCCCGAGGAACGCGTGCAGATCTTCCAGGAGCTCGCGAACGCGTCCGAGTTCAACGTCATCGTGCGCAGCCCCGACGGCAGCGAGAAGACCCTCAGCGGCGCGGTGGGCGAGTAGCATGGGCCCGGTGACCCGAAGCCTCCCGACCCCGTCCCAGCGCCGGCGCGCCGCCGCCGGCGCGTGCCTCGCGGCGGCGCTGCTGCTCGCCGTCGGCGCCGGCGCCCAGCCCGCGCAGGAGCCGCCGCCGAACGGCCCGCTCGTGACGCTCGACTTCGCCGACGCGGAGATCGCCGACGTGATCGAGACGATCGCGCGCGCGACGAACCGCAACTTCATCTACGACGACCGCGTGCGCGGCCGCGTGACGATCGTCTCGCCCGAGCCGATCCCGGTCGAGCAGGCCTACGCGGTCTTCGAGTCGGTGCTGCAGGTCAAGGGCTTCACGACCGTCGAGACGCCGGGCGGCGCGATCAAGGTCGTGCCGGTGCGCGAGGCGAAGGAGTCGGCGATCGAGACCGTGCAGAGCTCGCGCCGCCCGCCCGACCGCGACCGCTTCGTCACGCGGCTGATCCCGCTCAACTACATCGACGCCGAGTCGATCGTGAACACGCTGAAGCCGCTCGTCTCGAAGGACGCGGCGATGGCGGCCTACTCGCCGACGAACACGGTGATCCTGACCGAGTCGGCGTCGAACATCCGGCGGCTGATCGCGATCCTCGAGTCGATCGACGTCGAGACCTACAAGGAGGAGCTCGCGGTCATCAACGTCGAGTACGCCGACGCCGCGACGCTCGCCGAGCAGGTCTCCGAGATCTACGGCGCCGAGGTCAGCGACCCGACCGGCGCCGCGACGCGGCGCGCGGCCCGGCGGCGCGTCGGCCAGCAGGACCCGGCGAGCACCGGCAACACGCCGCCGGTGCGGATCCTGACCGACGAGCGCACGAACTCGCTGCTCGTGCTCGCGCCGCGCCAGCAGCTCGAGGAGGTGCGGCGGCTCGTCGCGAAGCTCGACGTCCCGGTGCGCGGCGGCGGGCGCATCCACGTCTACTACCTGAACAACGCGAACGCCGAGGAGATGGCCGAGACGCTCGGGGGGCTCCTCGGCGGCGGCCCGACCGGCGGCGCCGCGGCCACCGCCCAGAACATCGCCGGCACCGGCCAGGTCGCGCAGGCGATCCGCACGACGGTGACCGGCCTGGCCGGCGGGATCAGCGTCACCGCCGACCCGGCGACCAACTCGCTGATCATCCAGGCCAGCCAGGAGGGCTTCGCGGCGATCGCCGAGGTGATCCGGCAGCTCGACGTCGAGCGCCCGCAGGTCTCGGTCGAGGCGCTGATCATGGAGCTGACCGTCAACGACGGGCAGAACCTCGGCTTCTCCGGGCTGCTGAACGTCATCAACGGCGACACGAACTTCCTCGTCGCGACCGCGACGAGCGCCGTCGCCGGCGGCGTGCCGATCCTCGCGCTCGCGGAGCCCGCGCTCGCCCCGCTGACCGGCCAGTACGTGCGCGACACGCGCGACACCGACTCCGAGGGCAACCGCACCGGCAGCGGCAGCGTGATCGACGCGATCATCAACCTCTCGGCGAACAACGGCGACATCAACATCGTGTCGGCGCCGCACATCCTGACCTCGGACAACGAGCAGGCCGAGATCCGGGTCGGCGACAACATCCCCATCATCAGCAGCCGCGTCGAGTCGGCGGCGGGCATCGACACGGCGGGCCTCTCGACCTCGGTCAACGTCGAGCGCCAGGACATCGGCGTGACGCTGCGCGTGACGCCGCAGATCACCGAGGGCGACAGCCTGCGCCTCGCGATCTTCCAGGAGATCACCGAGATCAACTCGAGCCTCCAGGAGGGCGTCGGCAACCAGGCCGACGTCGGCGTCGCGCTCTCGAACCGCCGCATCGAGAACACCGTCGTCGTCCGCGACGGCGAGACGGTCGTGATCGGCGGCCTGCTCTCCGACACGGTCAGCGACAGCGAGACGAAGGCGCCGTGGCTCGGCGACATCCCGGTGCTCGGGTGGCTATTCAAGTCGACCCAGGAGTCGGTGCGCAAGACGAACCTGCTCGTCTTCCTGACGCCGCGCATCGTGCGCACGCCGATCGACCTCGAGCACGAGACGATCCGCCGCCGCGAGGAGTTCATCGGGCGCTCCGGCGGCGGGCTCGAGCTCAGCGAGGACGAGCTCGAGGCCGAGGTCGTGCGCAAGGCCGAGGCCGACGCGGAGGGCCGACCGTATACGCCCCAGGACCGCGGCAAGCCGATCCGCGAGCGCCTCGCGGCGCAGCGGATGCGCTACCCGACCGCGCGCCTGCCCGAGATCGAACGCACGCGCGCCGAGCGGCGCGCCGCGGCAGCGGCCGCAGCCGACCAGGAAGGCCCGCACTACGTGCTCCAGGCCGCCGTGCTCGGCGACCCCGACGCCGCCGCCGCGCTGCTGCGCGACCTGATCGACTCCGGCCACGACGGCACGCTGCTGGCGTCGCAGGTCGGCGACAGCGTGCTCTACGAGATCCGCCTCGGCCCGTTCGCGACGCTGCGCGAGGCCGAGATGATCGGCCAGTCGGTGCGGCGCTCGCACGGGCTCGCGCCTTCGGTGCTCGTCGAGGAGCCGCCCGACGACGGCCAGGAGCGGGAATGAGCGAGGTCCAGCTCGGAGGCCCCGCCCCGCCGCGCGCGCCCGCGCGACGCGACGTCGGCGACATCCTGCTGCGCACGACCGGCCTGACCGAGGAGCAGCTCGAGGCGACGCGCGAGGAGGTGCGCGAGAGCGGCGGCCGCCTCGGCGACCGGCTCGTCGCGCGCGGCCTCGTCAGCGCCGACCAGCTGCTCGGCGCGCTCGCCGAGCAGCTCGGCCTGCCCGTGCGCCCGCAGATCCACGCCGTCGACGTCGACGAGAGCCTGATCGAGCGCGTGCCGATCGGCTTCGCGAAGGACCACGGCGTGCTGCCGCTCGCGCGCGAGGCCGGCGGCGCGGTCCGCGTCGCGGTGACCGACCCGCTCGACAACGCGGTGCTCGACGACCTGCGCCTGCTCTACGACGGGGCCGAGGTGGTGATCGAGCTCGCGACGCAGCGCACGATCCTCGGCGCGATCAACGAGGTCTACGACCGCGGCCCGAGCTCGACGGACGCCCTGGCGTCGGACGCCGCCGAAGACCTGAGCATGCTCGCCAGCGAGATCAGCCAGGAGCCGCAGGACCTGCTCGAGTCCGGCGACGACGACGCGCCCATCGTCAAGCTCGTGAACTCGCTGCTTCACAACGCCGTCAAGGAGCGCTCGAGCGACCTGCACCTCGAGCCCTTCGAGAACGAGCTGCGCGTGCGCTTCCGGATCGACAACGTGCTCTACGAGCCGATCAAGCCGCTGCCGAAGTCGCTGCAGGCGAGCATCGTGTCGCGCATCAAGATCATGGGCCGGCTGAACATCGCCGAGAAGCGCCTGCCGCAGGACGGGCGCATCCGGCTCAAGATCGCCGGCCGCGACTACGACGTGCGGCTCTCGACGCTGCCGGTCGCGTACGGCGAGCGCGTCGTGATGCGCCTCTTGCCGCGCACCCAGGAGCTGCTCGACCTCGCGACGCTCGGCTTCGACGAGCAGCAGATGGCGACGATGCAGCGC
>CAZQYK010000500.1:0-7556 GCA_964597285.1 uncultured Spirochaetales bacterium | reverse complement strand
TGAACCGGTCGTTGCCGATCGGCCTGCTCGGCGGCAGCTTCTACAACAACTTCGTCTACAGCGTCGCCGCGGCGCGCGGGGTGATCACGCTCGCGCCGAACGACCAGATCCGCGCCGGCCTCGGCCCCGAGCAGTGGCGCGAGCGCTTCCTCGGGATCCGCGACCCGCTCGATCGGGTCGAGACCTACCTGCGCGAGCATCCGCACCTCGACGCCGAGGAGCGCGGGCGGCTCGAGCAGCGGCGCGGCGAGCTCGAGGACGCGCTGCTCGCGCTCGAGCTGCGGGCGAACGAGCTCGGCGTGCCGCACGTGTGGAGGTACTGATGATGCGGGGGATCGAGCGGGGAGGGCCCCGCGGCGCGGCATGGGCTGGGGTGGCGATCGCCGTCGCGCTCGGCGCCGCCGCGCCGGCCGCGGCCGAGCTGTTCCGCTGTCGCGGCGCGGATGGGAAGGTGCTCTACACGGATCAGAAGAGCCTGTGCCCTGGCGAGGACCCGTTCGAGCCGGACGCGGTGGTGCTCCCGGTCGAGCCCGTGCCGACGCCGGAGCGCTCGCCGGACCGGGCGCTCCCGGCGGCGCAGCCCGATCCCGAGCAGGCGATGGCCGAGCACTGGCGGCAGAAGAAGGGCGACGCAGAGGCGGCGATCGCGCGCGTCCAGGAGCGCCGCGCCGAGATGCGGCCGTACGTGATGCACTGCAACCGCGGCGGCTACGTGAAGACGCGCGACGACGCCGGCATCCCGCAGGTCGTCAATTGCTCGAAGCTGCGGGGCGAGTTCGCGGCGCTCGACGAGAAGGAGGCCGCCGCGCGCGCGTACCTCGAGAAGGGACTGCGCGAGGAGTGCCGCAAGGCCGGCTGCCTGCCGGGCTGGATCCGCTAGGCCGCCGTATCGACAAGGCTCGGGATTCGACGACGAGCGCGGGGCCCTGCGTCGGCGGAGGCCACTATTCGACTCCGCTCGGCTACACCTCGCTCCGAGCGCGGCTCCGCCGCGCTTGACATAGACTGGCGCGCGTGCCGCGTCTGCTGCCTCGCGATCCCTGGCTGCGCTTCGCGGTCCTCTTCGGTGCGCTGGCCGTCGCTTCGGAGCTCGTCTACTACGGCCTCGCGCTCGAGAGCCCGCTCTTCCGCACCTACCTCGAGGCCGTCGCGCGCATCAGCGCGTGGATCCTCGGCTGGCTCGGCGACGACGTGCACGTGCAGGGCGTCACCGTCACGAGCCCGCTCTTCGCAGTCGAGATCGGCCGCGGCTGCGACGCGTACCGGATGGCGGCGCTGCTGACGAGCGCGATCGTCGCGTTCCCGGCGCCGGTCGCGGCGAAGGCGTGGGGGATCGCGCTGGGCCTGCTGTGGATCAACCTGCTGAACTTCACGCGGATCGTCGGGCTCTTCTACGTCGGCGGCTACTGGAGGCCGCACTTCCAGACTGCCCACGAGGTCTACTTCCCGGTGCTGCTGATCGCGCTGACGGCCGGCGCGTGGCTGCTGTGGGTGCGGAGGGCGAGCCGGATCGGCGATGCCGCGCCAGCTTCCGCCTAAGCCGATCGGGCTCTTCGCCGCGCACGCGCTCGCGCTGACGCTGCTGCTCGGCTTCTGGTCGACGCCGCGCGCGGCCTATCCCGATCTCTTCCGCGCGCACGCGAACGGGCTGTTCGCGGCGCTCGGCGCGCCCGAGCTGCGGCTCGAGCCGCGCAGCCCCGATGCGCGACCGCGGGCCGACACGTGGCTGCGGCGCGCGGCGGCCGACGGCGGAGCGCCGCCGTGGGAGGCGTGGTTCGACCTCGACCGGATCGGGTGGTGGCCGAGCGCGGCCCTGGTCGCGCTGCTGCTCGCGACGCCGCTCGCGCCAGGCCGTCGCGCGCTCGCGATCGCGGGCGGGCTCGTGCTGCTCGATGCGGTGACGCTCGGGCGCATCGGCGTCGAGATCGGCTACGCGGGCTACGAGCTCGCGCACGGGTCCGGGGCGCCGGCGCGTGGCCCGCTGCACCTGCTGCTGCGCGTCGGGTCCGAGTCGCTGACCGCGACGGTTCCGAGCGCCGCCGCGGTGCTCGTGCTCTGGGTGCTGCTGGCGCGTCCGCGCCACGCGATCGACCTCGGGCGCTGGCTGCGCGCGCCACCCTCGGCGCGCGCCTGACGGGCGCCCTCGGCGGGCGCCTAACGGGCCCAGGAGGCCGGGAGGTCCGGATCGGTGTCGCTCGGCTCGACGTCGACCGGCTCTTCGCCCGCGGCGTCGCGGCGCGGCGCGAGCGCGAGCACGGCCGGGCCGCGCGCGCCCGCGGTGGCGTCGCCGGCGGCCGACTCCGGCGGCGCCGGACGTCGCAGCCAGCTCTCGAGCCACGCCCACAGCCCGCGCGGGCCCGGCGCCACGGCGAGCTGTGCGACGCGAACGCGCCGCAGCCGCTCTCCGGGGTGTCGCTCGGCGAGGCCGTCGAGCAGCAGCTCGGCCTCGGCGCGCTGGCCGGCGCGGCCGAGGTGCCGGGCCAGCTCGATCACGGTCTCGAAGCTCCACGGGTCGATCGCGCGCGCGCGGCGCAGCAGGTGGATCGCCTGCGGCCGGTTCCAGTGCGCGCGGAAGCAGCGGCTGCCCTCGATCAGCACGGCCACCGCGTCGTCGTCGGCGCCCTGGCGCACGAGCAGGCGCGCGAGGCCCTGCCACGCCTGGATCTCCTGGGGCAGCGCGCGCGTGGCCTCGCGGTACACGGCGATCGCGCGGTCGTCGCGGCCCTCGCGCAGCGCCGCGTACGCGACCGCGCGGTAGCTGTTCCACGCGTCGAAGTCCTGGCCGCTCTCGGCGAGCAGCGGCGCGAGACGCTCGTGCACCTCGACGCTGTTGCGCTCCACCGCGAGCACCCAGCGGTACAGCGCGATCGCACGGTTGCGCTGGCGCTTCGCGCGCGCGCGGGCGGCCCCCTCGAGGATCCGCGTCCGGTCGTACTGCCTGGCCGTGCGACGCATCGAGCCGCCCCCCGCGCGCCCCCCTCGAACCGGCTGCATCGAACCGGTTCGGGGCGCACCGCGTGACGGTCGTCACCGATCGCCGGCTGCGCGGCGCGATAGGCCCGCTAGCGCTTCCACCAGAACGACGCGAAGCTGCCGCACTCGAGCGGGCCGAAGGCCGCCGAGTCGATGCGCAGGCCCGCCGGCACCGCGACCGCCTGATCGCCGCGGAAGCGGCGGTCGACGACGCCGTCGGCGTCGGTGTCCTCGTCCTGGTGCAGCACCGCGCCGTCCGCGAGCGTCTGCACGACGTCGACGCGCCGGTCGCCGTCGCTGTCGACCTCGACGCGGACGAGCGCGCCGTTCGAGAGCACCTGGCGCGTGTCGGCCCAGCGGTCGCCGGTCGTGTCGATCAGCACCTCCTCGACGACGCCGCCGCGGACGATCGCGCGCGTGTCGAGCCGATCGGTCTCCTCGGAGTAGAGGCACTGCGCCTCGACCGAGCCGTCGTGCGCGAGGAAGAGCTTCTTGTCGGGCTGCGCGCCGCGCGCGCCGCTCGCGACCTCCTGCACGCGCACGCTGCCGTCGCCGTTCATGTGGTTGAACACGTCCGGCCGCCCGTGCTGCTTCGTGTCGAGACCCTGGCGCACCAGCGTCTCGCTCTCGAAGTAGCTCCAGACGTCGACCTTGCAGTCGCCGTTCGTGTCGCGCTCCTCGCGGACCACGCGCTCGCCGGCGTCGAACCACTGCGCGAGGTCGGCGCAGCCCGCGCCGCTCGTGTCCTGCTCGAGGCGCGCGAGGCGGCCGCCCTCGAACCACGCGTCGAGGTCGGGTGCGCCGTCGCCCGAGCGGTCCTCGCGCTTGCGCACCACCGCGCCGCTCGCATCGGTCGTGATCCAGGTGTCGACGACCCCGTCGGCGTTCGTGTCGGCCTCCTGCACCTGCGTGCCGCCGGCGTCGAGCGCCGCGCGCCGGTCCATGCGGCCGTCGAAGTCGGAGTCCTCCTCCTGGCTCACGCGCTCGCCGTCGCGATAGATCGCGACGAGATCGGCGCGGCCGTCGGCGTTGCGGTCCTTCTCGGTGCGCACGAGCACGCCTTCCTCGAACAGGCTCACGGTCTCGCGGAATCCGTCGCCGTCGGCGTCCTCGACGACGCGCGCCGGCCGCTCCTGCGCGTCGAACTCGGTCTCGACGTCGTCGCGGCCGTCGAAATCGCGGTCCTCGCGCTGCACGGCCTTGCGGCCCGCGCGGTACTCGATCACGAGGTCGGGCCGGCCGTCGCCGTTGCGGTCGGCCTCGGAGCGGGCCGGGGCGCCGGCCTCGTACGTCGTCGTGTGCTCGAATCGGCCGTCGATGTCGGCGTCGGTCGCCTCGCGCACCAGCACGCCGGCCTCGTAGAAGCGCGCGACGTCGGCCTTGCCGTCGCCGTTCGAGTCGACCTCCTCGCGCAGCGGGCGGCCCTCGGCGTCGTACTGCACGACGACGTCCGGTCGGCCGTCGCCGTCGGTGTCGCTCTCCTGGCGCTCCTGGCGGCCCTCGTGGAAGCGCAGCGTCGCGTCGAGGAGCCCGTCGCCGGTCGTGTCGCGCCGCTGCAGCGCGATCGCCCCCCCCTCGAAGACGGTCTCGGCGTCGAAGGTCCCGTCGCCGTCGGTGTCGCGCTCCTCGCGCAGCTTCTCGCCGTCGCGGTACGTGGTGCGCACGTCGAACGCGCCGTCGCCGTCGGTGTCGGCCTCGTCGGAGACCGGGCGGCCCTCGGCGTCGAGGCGGCCGCGCAGGTCGATGCGGCCGTCGAAGTCGGTGTCCTGCTCGAAGCGGTCGGGCTTTCCGTCTGTGAAGTGCACGACGCGGTCGGCCTTCCCGTCGGCGTTCGCGTCGGTCTCGGTCGTGATCGGCCGGCCCTCGGCGTCGCTCGTGCGCCAGAAGTCGACCTCGCCGTCGCCGGTCGTGTCGCGGCGCAGCGTCCGCTCGCGGCCGGTCGCTGGGTCGAGCTCGAGCCACGCGTCGGGGGCGCCGTCGCCGGTCGTGTCCTGCTCCTGGCGCGCGAGCGCGCCGCCGTCGGCGTAGGAGTTCCAGAGGTCGACGCGGCCGTCGCCGTCTTCGTCGAGCTCGGCGCGCACGAGCGCGCCGCCCTCGAAGAGCTCGCGCTTCGACGGACCCGGCGCGTCCGGGCCCCGGTGCGTGCGCTCGACCCGCGCGCCGGCCTCGTGCAGCACGCGCAGCTCGAAGTGGCCGTCGCGGTCCTCGTCGAGCTCCTCGCTCGCGACGCGCTCCTCGGCGTCGAAGGTGTAGCGCGCGTCGACGCGGCCGTCGCCGTCGCGGTCCTCCTCCTGCGAGACCTTGCGCCCGTCGCGGAACGCGATCGTCGTGTCGGCCTTCCCGTCGCCATTCGTGTCGGCCTCGCGCGTGAGCAGGGTGTCGCCGTCGAAGCGGCTCACGACCTCGGCGCGGCCGTCGCCGTCGCGGTCCTCCTCCTCGCGCGCGCGCACGCCGCGCTCGTAGAAGCGCACGCGCTCGGCGCGCCCGTCGCCGTCCTCGTCGATCGCCTCGCGCTGCTTGCGCCCGTCGCCGTCGAGCTGGACCACGAGCTCGTCGACTCCGTCGCCGTCGGCGTCGACGCGCTGCTCGCGCTCGGCCCCGTCCTCGAAGAGCGCGACGCTGTCGAAGCGGCCGTCGCCGGAGGTGTCGGCCTCGCGGCGCTCGACCGTCTCGCCGTCGGGCGCGAAGCGCGTGACGACGTCGACGGCGCCGTCGCCGGTCGTGTCCTCCTCGACGCGCGCGCGCCGGCCGCCCTCGAAGTGGATCGCGGTCTCGAAGCGGCCGTCGCCGTCGGCGTCCTGCTCCTCGGAGAGCTTCGTGCCCTTCGCATCGAAGCGCGCGCGCGTGTCGACCTTCCCGTCGCGGTTCGTGTCGAGCGCGACGCTCGCGACGGCGCCGCCCGCGTAGGTGGTCCAGCGGTCGGGCTCGCCGTCGAAGTCGGTGTCCTCCTCGAGCTCGGACGGCGCACCGTCGGCGTAGTGGAGGCTCCGGTCGGGCTCGCCGTCGTGGTTCGCGTCGTCGAGCTGCAGGCTCGGCCGGCCGCCGCGGTGCGTGATCCAGCGGTCGACGCGGCCGTCGGCGTTCGTGTCCTGGTCCTGGCGGGCGGGGGTCTTGCCGTCGTCCTCGAAGAACACCCAGACGTCGATCTTCCCGTCGAAGTCGGTGTCGCGCTCGGCGCGCTCGGCGACGCCGCCGACGTAGTGGACGAACTCGTCGTGGGTGCAGTCGCCGTTGGTGTCCTTGCGCGTCTCGGCGACCTGCTCGTTCTCGTCGTAGAAGAGCTCGACCGGGGGGCACTTGGGCTGCGCGTCGGCGGCCGCGGCGCCGAGCAGCGCGCAGGCGGACGCGAGCAGGCGGGAGCTGCGCCGCGCGCTAGCCGCCAACGGGATTGCTGAACGTGCCGAGGATCGGCACGCGGGCGAGGCAGCGCACCTCGTCGGACATCGGCGGGAAGGGCGCGGCCGAGCGCAGCGCGTCGATCGCGCTCGCGCCGAGCGCCGGGTCCTGCGCGCTCTGGATCGAGATGCGCGACGCGGAGCCCGCCGGGTCGAGCTGGAAGCGCAGCGTGACCTGCATCCCGGCCGGCACGCCGGGCGGCAGGATCCAGCGCGCCATCGTGCGGTGCTTCACGTCGCCGAGGTAGGCCTGCACGGCCGGGTTCTCGAGGCAGGCCGTCTGGCTCCGTGGCGCGACGTCGCGCCCGGAGCCCGCCTCGCTGGTGCCGGCGTACGCGCCCTGGCCGATCGTCGTGTCGATCGACACGACGAGCGCGCCGTCGGGCGAGCCGATCACGTCGCGGTCCGAGAGCACGCCCTCGCGCACCGAGCTGCCGTTGCCGCTGCCGATCTGGAGCGCGGTGCCGGCGGTCGTGCCGGCCGGCGCCGCCTCGACGCGCTGCGGCCCGACCGAGGGCCCGACCGGGCCCTCGACGCGGGTCGGCCCGCGCACAGCGGGGCTGCCGACCGCGGCGACGTCGACGCTCGACACGCGGGCGCGCACTGCGGCGTTCACCGGCGACACGCGCTCGACGACGGTCGCGCGGTGGTCGATGCGCGTCGGCTCGGCGGACGTGCCGACGGCCTCCATCTCGATCGCCTCGGCGACGATCGCGGGGCGCGCCTCGGCGATGATGCGCGGATTGACGATCTGGGGCTGCACGGCCTGCACGGCCGGCGCGAAGGGCAGGTTGCGGCGCTGCGCGAGCGCCTTCGGCGCCGGCGCCGGCTCGTCGAGCGGAAGCGGCTCGTCCTTGAGGAGCTGCACCGGGAGGATCTGCTCCTCCACGATCGGCGCGAGGCTCGCGAACAGGATCAGCGTGCCGAGCGCGCTGAGGTGCAGCGCCGCGGCCAGGCCGCCGCTGAGCACCGTGCGCTTGTTGCCCTCGTCGTCGGGGGACGTGTAGCCAGGGTACGCGACGCGGAGGACCGCGCCGCCAGCGGGCTTCTCGAACGCCGCGCGCAGGACGGGGCCACGGTGCCTCGGCTTTCGCCGGCGAAGAATCTGGAGCGACTGGTTCATCGGGCGCGCGCCTCGGATGCTGAGGACCCTAGCGAATCACGGATGGACCTGGCGCACTCCGGCGC
>CAZQYK010000499.1:0-4113 GCA_964597285.1 uncultured Spirochaetales bacterium | reverse complement strand
CCGACCGCGGTCGCGTACTTGTCGAGCGCCCGCCAGCCGGGCAGCGTCTTGCGCGTGTCGACGATCTGGCAGCCGGTGCCCGCGACGGCCTCGACGTAGCGCCGCGCGAGCGTCGCGACGCCGCACGTCCGCATCAGGAAGTTCAGCGCGGTGCGCTCGGCGACGAGCAGGCCGCGCAGCGGCCCGGAGACGCGCGCCAGCGCGCGGCCGGCGCGCACCGCGTCGCCGTCGGCCGCGAGCGGCTCGAAGCGCAGCGCCGGCTCGACCGCGGCGAAGACCGCGCGCGCGACCTCGAGCCCGCAGACGACCAGGTCCTGCCGGGCCTCGACCACCGCCTCTCCGGCCGCGTCGGCCGGCACCGCGAGCGGCGTCGTCACGTCTCCGGGGCCGACGTCCTCGTCGAGCGCCAGCTCGACGAGCGCGCGCCAGGCCCTGGCCGGGGGAAGCTCTACCGGGCCGGTCATCGGCCGACCAGGGTACGTCAGGCCGCGGGGAGAATCCTACTCCTCGGCGTCGCCCTTGAGGCGCCGGATCTCCTCCTGGATCAGCGTCTCGGCCAGCTTCGGCACGACCTCCCAGGCGACCTGCTCGATGCGCTCGAGGGCCTGGCGGACGATCTTCTCGGTCACGGGCCCGAGCGCGTCCCACGCGATCCGCTCGAGCGTGTCGCGGATCTCGGCGTGCAGCGCCGGCGACAGGCCAGCCGGCGCTGCGTCGTCGGCGGACGCGTCGGCGATCGGCGCGTCGTCGGGCTCGGGCTCGAGCGCGCCGAGGTCGGGCAGCGCCGGGTCCGCTTCGTCCTCCGGCTCCGCCTCGACGCTCCACGGGTCGGCGGCGTCGGCGTCGTCCTCGGGGTCGGGCGTCGCGCCGAAGGGCCGCGGCACGTCGCCGGTGCGGTCGAACGGGTCGTCCGCGCGCCCGAACGGGTCCGGCGCTTCGAGCGGCTCCGCAGCCGCGGGTGCCTCGTACGGGTCCGCATCGTCGGCCCCGTCGAACGGATCGGCCGCGGGCGGCGCGTCGAACGGCTCGGCGGCGAGCTCGCGGCGCGGCTCCCGTCGCAGCAGGTCGAGCACCGGATCGGGCGGGAAGGCCGGCGCCGGCTCGTTCGCCTCGGCGTGGCCCGGCATCGGGAAGTCGTCGTCGCCGGCGAACGGGTCGGTGTCGGCGGCGGCCGGGCTCGGATCGAGCACGCGCGTGTGCGACGGGTCGTGCGCTTCGGCCGCGTCCCGCTCCGGCGCGAGATCCGACGACGAGACGTCGAAGCTCGATCCGACCGGCTCGAAGAGCGCGCCGCGCGCGTCGTCGGCCTCCGGCGTGGCGAAGTCGAAGTCGTCGCCACCGGCGCCCGGGGCGTCGGGCAGGATCGCGTCGGGCGGCGCCGGCGGCGCGAGCGGCGGGGCCGGACGCGGCTCGGGCGCGAGGTCGGAGAGGTCGTCGTCGCCGAATGCGAACGCGCCGTCGGGCTCGTCGAAGTCGAGCGGCTCGCCGGCGTCGGCCTCGGCGGAGAAGTCGGCGGCGGGCAGGTCGTCGTCGCCGAAGAAGTCGAACGCGGCGTCGGTGACGCCGCCGGAGGCGGCGGGCGCCGCGGCGGCCTGCGGCGCGGGCGCGTCGGGGGCGGGCGCCTTCGGCGCGGCGAGCAGCTCCTTGACCCGGTCGACGAGGGTCTGGGCCTCGAAGGGCTTCGCGACGTGGCCGGCCGCGCCGGCGCGCGACGCGCGCTCCTCGTCGAAGGCCTCGAAGGTCCCCGTCAGCAGGATCACCGGCACGTGGCGCAGCGCCGGGTCGGCCTTCAGCGCCTCGCAGACCTCGTAGCCCGACAGCCCGGGCATCACCACGTCGGCCAGCACCACGTCGGGCCGCAGCTCTCGCGCCTTCGCGACCGCGGCGTCGCCGTTGTCGACGGTGACGATGCGGATGTCCTCGCTCGCGAAGCTGATTCCGACGACCTTCTGGATCGTGACGCTGTCGTCCGCGAGCAGCAGGGTCTTCGACATGGAGCCCCCCGGTGCCGGGCGCACGGGTCGCCGGCATTCCCTCGATCCCCCGTATCGACGGCGGATCCACCGGCATTGAATGGTTTTTCGGCGCGTTCGTCCAGCGGCGCGCGCGCGCTCGGGCCCCGACGACCGGGCGGTTCGCGCGTTCAAGGGCGCGCGGGCGCGCTCCGATGCAGCGTGGAGCCCCGCTTTCGATCGAGCCCGGGGGGAGGAGCGCCGCGTCCGATGAAGCTTCGAGCCGCCGCCCGCTCCGACGTCGGCCTGCGCCGCAGCGCGAACGAGGACGCGTTCGCGCTCGCGCCCGAGCGCGGCCTCTACCTCGTCGCCGACGGGATGGGCGGGCACGTCGCCGGACAGCTCGCGAGCCGGCTCGCCGCGAGCGGCACGCTCGAGGCACTCGAGCAGGTGGCCGAGCGCGACGCGACCCTGACCGAGAAGCTGCGCTACTGCGTCGCGTACGCGAACCACCAGATCCACGCCACCGCGCAGGCCAAGCCCGAGCTCGCCGGGATGGGCACGACGCTGGTCGCGGTGCTCGCCGGCGGCGGCCGCCTCGCGCTCGCGCACGTCGGCGACAGCCGTGCCTATCTCGCGCGTGCGGGCCGCATCCGCCAGCTCACCGACGACCACTCGCTCGTCGCGGAGCTCGTCAAGCGGCGCGAGATCTCGCCCGGAGCCGCACGCGGGCATCCGCACCGCCACGTGCTGACGCGCGCGCTCGGCGTGCGGCGCCAGGTCGAGGCCGACCTCGCCGAGCTGACGCCGGCGGCGGGCGACGTCGTCGTGCTGTGCTCCGACGGCCTGACGACCCACGTTCGCGACGAGGAGATCGCGGCCGCGGTGGGCGGCGTCGACGACCTCGATGCCGCGTGCGAGCGCCTCGTCGACCTCGCGAACGCGCGCGGCGGCGAGGACAACGTGACGATCGCGCTGCTGCGCTGCGACGAGAACCCGGCGCGCGGGTAGGGCGGCGGAGGTGCGACGCGAGAGCGACTTCGCTCGGCTTCGCCTCGCTGCGCGCCGGCTGCGCCGGCTTGCTAGCGCTCGAGCATGCTCTTGAGCTTCGCCCGGAGTCTCAGCACCGACTTCGTGTGGATCTGGCACACGCGCGACTCGGTGATGCCGAGGATCTGGCCGATCTCCTTCATGTTCAGATCCTCGTAGTAGTACAGCGAGATCACGAGCCGCTCCTTCTCGGGCAGGCTCGCGATCGTCTCGGCGATCACGTGCTTCGTCTCGGTGAGCTTCAGCGAGGCGAAGGGGTTCTCGGAGTTCACGTCCTCGACGATGTCGGCGAACGAGCCGGCGCGGTCGCCGTCGGCGTTCGTGCCGCGGATCTCCTCGAGGTTCACGAGCGAGATGCCGCGCACCTGATTCAGCAGCTCGTGGAACTTCTCGATCTGCAGGCCCAGCGAGTCGGCGACCTCCTCCTCGCTCGCGGTGCGGCCGAGGCGCTGCTCGACCTCGCCGTAGGCGCGCTCGAGGCGGCGGCCCTTCTGGCGCACGCTGCGCGGCACCCAGTCGAGCGAGCGGAGCTGGTCGAGGATCGCGCCCTTGATCCGGAACTCGGCGTAGGTCTTGAACTTGCAGTTCTTCTCGGGATCGTACTTCTCGATCGCGTCCATCAGACCGATGACGCCCGTGTTGTGCAGGTCGTCGAGGTCGATGTGCGAGGGCAGCCGCACCGCGATCCGGTTGACGATGTAGCGGATCAGCGGGGTGTGCTCGAGGACGATCTGCTCCCTGAGCGGGGCCGGGATCTCGTCGTGCTTCTCCTTCGCCTCGCGCAGGAGCGTCTCCATTCGATTCCCCCTGTTTCGCCGCGCTCGGGGCACCCGCTGCCCACCGTCTGCGCGCCGACTGCGGGGGAAAGCACGGCCTGTGCCAACGACCGGAGCCGGACCGCCGCGCCGCGCCGCGGCGGCGCCGACGAGGCTCGGCGCAGCGAAGCGCGCGGGGCCAGGGGCCCGGGATCGCTCGCCTTTCCGGCCCCCGCTGCGCGTTCGCGCTACGCAGACGCCTGCGGGGCGCTGCCGCCACGCGCGGCGGCAGCGAGTCCGCGGCGCCCGGAGCGCGCGACGGGGGCCCGACGCGGCGACGGATTTCTTGACGCGCG
>CAZQYK010000498.1:0-7065 GCA_964597285.1 uncultured Spirochaetales bacterium | reverse complement strand
GTCGATCACCTGGAGGCTGTGGTCGTGGCCGCCGACCGCCGCGACCGGCGGGTGCTCGGCGAGCACCTCCGACAGCACGCGCACCATCTCGCGGTAGGTCGGCTCGATCAGGTCCTGGACGGTGTAGAAGCGGTAGAAGAGCGCGGTCCCGAAGTCCTGCCAGAAGCCGCGCGTGTACCCGCCGTGCGTGCCACCCGAGCGGATCGGGTGGTGGGCGACGACGACCACGTTCTCGCCCTCGCGCGCCGCGAGCTCCTCGCGAAGCCGCTCGACGAAGGCCGACGTGCCCTCGATGCCTTCGCAGACGGGGCGGCCCTCGTCGCCGAGCAGCCACCAGTGCAGGTCGAGCGCCAGCACAGTGAGCCCGCCGGGCAGCTTCGGGCCGGGCTCGACGAGCTCGAGCGGCGCCGGGCCCGGGCAGCCGTGCTTCGGCTGGAACTCGGCCCCGCGATCGGCGTGCTCGCCGATGAAGGCCTCCTGGTTCGCGCGCACGCCGAGCGCGTGCAGCTGGTTCCACGTGAAGCCCCAGTCGTGGTTGCCGGGGACGAACACCTTGCGGGCCGGCGACGCCTCGATCTGCTGGAGCAGCACGCGCTCGCCCCGCTCGCGGTCTCCTTCCTGGAGGCCCGCGGGATAGAGGTTGTCGCCGAGGTAGATCACCGCCGTGCGGTCGGGCAGCGCCTCGCTCCAGCGGCCGACGAGCTCGAGCGTCGGGTCGTCGGGCCGAGGCTGGCCGGCGTCGCCGACGAGCAGCAGCCGGTACACCGGCTCCCCGGCGGTGGTCTCGGGCGCGACGTAGTCGTCGGGAAGGAAGGGGTCGCGCGGCGCGGCGAAGTCGACGCCGCGCAGCGCCGGGCGACACGCGGGCAGCAGCGCGATCGCGCAGGCAGCGGCGACGAACGCGCGGCGGGTGAGTCGTCGAGGGCGGGTCATCGGGTGCGGGTCCAGCCGGGCCCGACCGGCCCGGGCGTGGGTGGGTGCACGCCCGGACCGGAGGGACCCGACCCCTCGCCGTCCGAGCCGACGGGAGCCGGCCCGGTGCGGCGTCGGTCTACTCCGCGTCGATCTCGAGGTCACCCTCGACGCGGATCGTGGTCGCGGCCGGCGGCTGCGCCGGCTGACCGGCCTGCGCCGGCTTCGGGTCCTCGACGGTGAGCGTCACCATCTGACCGCTCTGGAGCTGGCCGATCTCGATGGTCTGCTTCTGCGGGGTCTGCACCGCGACCGTCGGCGGCAGCAGATAGGTCACGGTCTTGCCGTCGCTCATCACGGTGATGCGGTCGGTGCCGACGGAGACGATCTCTCCGCGCAGCGTGGCGCCGAGCACCGGCGCGGCGAGCAATGCGCTGACGAGGCAGCCCGCCAGCACGACGTTCCGGATCTTCATGGAAGTCCTCCTTCGTAGGTGGCGGTACGCCACACGAGCCCGAAGTTGATTCAAGCCGCGTGCCAGCGGGCGCGGAGTGTGACCGCGCGCACGAAGCGCGCCGCGGGGCGCCGCGAAGCGCGCACCCGTGCGGCGACGACGCCGCACGGGTGCGCGCGGGCGCGACGGAGCGGCTCGCTCGACGCGCCAATCTACAAAGCGCGCCGCGCCGATCCCGCGTCGGGGGCCGAGACGGCGCCGCGCTACGCTTGCCCGATGAGCCGACCCGACCCCGACGACGCGGTCCGCTTCGGCGTCGGCCAGCTCGTGCGCCATCTCAAGTTCGGCTACCGCGGCGTCGTCTTCGACGTCGACGAGGAGTTCCGCGGCACCGACGAGTGGTACGAGCAGGTCGCGCGCTCGCGCCCGCCGAAGGACCGCCCGTGGTACCACGTCATCGTCGACGGCGCGGCGCACACCACCTACGTCGCCGACCGCCACCTCGAGCCCGACCTCAGCGCCCGGCCGATCGAGAGCCCGCTCGTCGCCGCGGTGTTCGAGCGCTTCGACTTCGAGCGCGGCCGCTACGTGCGGCCGGCGGTGCACTAGCGCGCGCTCGAAACGCGAAGCCCCTCCGCGCGCGACGCGGAGGGGCTTCGGAATCCTGGAGCACGAGACCGGGCTCGAACCGGCGACCCCCACGTTGGCAACGTGGCGCTCTACCAACTGAGCTACTCGTGCTCGGGAAAAGGGTCGGGCTGCTGAATATGGCGGGCTCGCGGCGGGCGTCAAGAGGCCGGGCGCCGCGGCCGCCTGCGCGGCGCCGCTAGAGGAGCCGGACCTTCTCGCGGCCCTCCGTGAGGCCCTTCGAGGCGTTCCGCGTGTCGAAGACGCGCTGGGCGCGGGCGACGAGGCGCGCCGTCTCGACCGCGGCGTGGTCGGTCAGGATCACGACGAGGTCGGCGCTCGCGACCTGGTCGTCGGAGAGGTCGACGCTCTTCAGCGTGCCGCTCTCGAGCGTCACCTCGGGAACGTGCGGGTCGTGGTAGGCGACGTCGGCGCCCTTCTCCCGCAGGCGCTGCATCACTTCGAGCGCCGGCGACTCGCGGACGTCGGCGACGTTCGACTTGTACGCGACGCCGACGACGAGGATCCGTGAGCCGTTCACCGCGAGACGGTCGTCGTTCAGCAGGTCGGCGACGCGGTCGGCGACGTGGGCCGGCATCTGCCCGTTGATCTCGGTCGCGAGCTCGATGAAGCGCGCGGTGAAGTTCAGCGTCTTCATCTTCCACGAGAGATAGGTCGGGTCGACCGGAATGCAGTGGCCGCCGAGGCCCGGACCGGGCAGGAACTTCATGTAGCCGTAGGGCTTCGTCGCCGCGGCCTCGATCACCTCCCAGACGTCGAGGCCGAGACGGTTGCACATCAGCGCCACCTCGTTCACGAGGCCGATGTTGATCGCGCGGAAGGTGTTCTCGAGCAGCTTCACCATCTCGGCGCTCTGCGTCGACGACACGCGCACCACGTCGTCGAAGATCGACTCGAAGAGCTGGCTCGCGAGATCGCAGCACAGGTCGGTCTCGCCGCCGACGACCTTCGGCACCTGGCGCATCGTCAGGCTGCGGTTGCCCGGGTCGATGCGCTCGGGCGCGAACGCGATCGCGAAGTCGTGGCCGACGCGCAGCCCGGTCGACTCGAGCAGCGGGACGAAGAGCTCGGAGGTGGTGCCGGGATAGGTCGTGCTGCCGAGCACGACGAGCTGCCCCGCGCGCAGGCGCTTGCGGATCTCCTCCATCGCCTCGGCCATGTGCGAGACGTCGGGATCCTTCGCGCGCGTCAGCGGCGTCGGCACGCAGACGTTGACGACGTCGCAGCGCGAGAGCTCGTTGAAGTCGGTGCTCGCGACGAGGCGCCCGCTGCCGACGACCTCGGCGACCGCGGCGTCGGGCACGTCCTCGATGTACGACTCGCCGGCGAGCAGCGCCTCGACCTTCGCGCGGTTCACGTCGAAGCCGGTGACGTGGAAGCCGGCGCGCGCGAACTCGATCGCGAGCGGCAGCCCGACGTATCCGAGCCCCACCACGCCCACGTGCGCGTCGCGCGCGCGGATCCGCTCGCCCAGCTCCCGGAGTCTCGTCACGCGTCCTCCCGGCCGGACCCCGCTCCGGCGAGGCCGGCGAAGTAGTCGGCGAAGTATCGGTAGCCCGACGCGATCGTCAGCGCGGTGGCGACGAACAGGAACGCGAGACCCACCGCGTTCGCGTCGAGGCCAATCGTCTCGTAGTGGAAGAGCAGCGCCCCGATCGCGATGTTCTGCGTCACGGTCTTGAGCTTGCCGAGCCCCGACGCGGCGACGACCTGCCCGCCCGCCGACGCGATGCCGCGCAGGCCGGTGACCGCGAGCTCGCGCCCGACGATCGTCACGACCATCCACAGCGCCCAGGCCGGGATGCGGCCCGGCGTCGCGACGAGCACGATCAGCGCGGTCGACACCAGCAGCTTGTCGGCGAGCGGGTCGAGCAGCTTGCCGATGTGGGTCACCTGCTGGCCGCGGCGCGCGAGCCAGCCGTCGACGAGGTCGGACACGGCGGCGGCGATGAAGAACCACGCCATCGCGGTGCTCCACGCCTCGCCCGGGAAGAAGGGGTAGAGCAGCAGCACCGGCACGACCGCGGCGCGCAGCGCGGTGATCGTGTTCGGGAGGTTCCAGAAGGTCTCGCGCGCGGGCGCGCCTTCGGCGGCGGCGGCCGGAGGGGTCGCGGCGGGCTCCGGCCGCGCGCGCAGCGCGTGACGCGACAGCGGCGGCGGCGCGCCGGAGTCGGACGCGGCCGCGGCAATCGGCTCGGGGGCGGGCCCTGCAGGCTCGCTATCGAGGGAAATCGCCATGATAGCGGCGATAGTACGTCAGAACGCGATCGACGTAATCCCGCGTCTCGCGGTACGGCGGAATGCCGCCGTAGCGGTCGACGGCCGACGGCCCGGCGTTGTACGCGGCGAGCGCGCGCGCGACGTCGCCGTAGCGGTCGAGCATCTCGCGCAGGTAGCGGGCGCCGCCGCTGACGTTCTGGGCCGGCTCGAAGGGGTTGCTGACGCCCATGCTCACCGCGGTCGCCGGCATCAGCTGCATCAGGCCCTGCGCGCCCTTGTGCGAGACGGCCTGCGAGTCGAACGCGGACTCGGCGGCGATCACCGCCTTGACGAGCGCCGGCGGCAGCCCGCGGTTGCGCGCGGTCTGGCCGATCAGGTCGTCGTAGATCCGCGTCTTCGGCTCCTTGTAGCTCCGGCGGGTCGAGGTCCGGAGGCGGACCGGCTGGAAGCGCCTGTCCCCTCGGGGGTCTCCGGTGAAGTGCACGACGCCGCGCTCGTCCTCGTACATGAAGATCGGTCCGCCGGCCGACCCGGGCGCGGCGATCGCGAGGACCGACGCCGCCGCCGCGAGTGCCCCGAGGCGACGGAGACGCGCGACCCCACGGGGGATTGCCCCGCAGCGCGGCGCGTGGATAGAATCGCGGCGTTCCATCGACCGGCCGTTATCGGTGCCAGCCCAGGCCTTCCTTAGCGGCGGCGCCCGCGGGCCCCCTTGCCGACACCCCCTCCGAGCCCGTTTCGCTGCGACGTCCTGGTGCTCGGGAGCGGGATCGCCGGCCTCTTCTACGCGCTCCGGGTCGCCGACCGGGGCTCGGTCGCGGTCGTCACGAAGAAGCGCGCGGCCGACTCGGCGACCAACTGGGCCCAGGGCGGCATCGCCGCCGTGCAGGGCGGCGACGACTCCTTCGAGTCGCACGTGCGCGACACGCTCGTCGCCGGCGACGGGCTGTGCCGGCCCGACGTCGTCACGCGCGTCGTCGAGCGCGGACCGGCGATGATCGACGCGCTGCTCAAGCTCGGCGCCGACTTCGACGTCTCGACCGAGCGGCCGGCGCGCGGCGCGCCCGGCTTCGACCTCGGCCGCGAGGGCGGCCACACCCACCGCCGGATCCTGCACCACCGCGACGCCACCGGTCGCGAGATCGAGCGCGTGCTGCTCTCGCGCGTGCGCTCGCACCCGAACATCCGCCTCTTCGAGGACCACTGCGGCGTCGACCTGCTGACGACGAGCAAGCTCGGCTGGCCCGGCGAGCCGCGCGTGATCGGCGCGTACGTGCTCGACGACGACGGGAGAGTCGTGCCCTTCCAGGCGCGCGTGACGCTGCTCGCGACCGGTGGCGCCGGGAAGGTCTACCTCTATACGAGCAACCCCGACATCGCGTCGGGCGACGGGATGGCGATGGCGTACCGCGCGGGCGCCACGCTCGCGAACATGGAGTTCGTCCAGTTCCACCCCACCTGCCTCTACCACCCGCAGGCGAAGTCCTTCCTGATCAGCGAGGCGGTGCGCGGCGAGGGCGGCGTGCTGAAGACCCAGGACGGCGAGCGCTTCATGGAGGGCGTGCACGAGCTCGGCGAGCTCGCGCCGCGCGACATCGTCGCGCGCGCGATCGACGCCGCGCTGAAGCGCACCGGCGACCAGTGGGTCCACCTCGACATCAGCCACCACGACGCCGACTGGCTGCGCGAGCGCTTCCCGAACATCTACCGCCGCTGTCTCGAGTTCGGCGTCGACCTGACCCGCGAGCCGATCCCGGTCGTGCCGGCGGCCCACTACTGCTGCGGCGGCGTCGCGACCGACCTGTCCGCGGAGACCGACGTCGCGAACCTCTTCGCGGCCGGCGAGGTGGCGTGCACCGGCCTGCACGGCGCGAACCGGCTCGCGTCGAACTCGCTGCTCGAGGCGCTCGTCTTCGCCGACGCGGCCGCGCGGGCGACGCGCCGCCGCCTCGCCGACCAGCCGCCCGACGAGCGCGACGCCCCGCCCTGGGAGCAGGGCGACGCCACCGAGAGCGACGAGGCGGTCGTGATCACCCAGAACTGGGACGAGATCCGGCGCTTCATGTGGAACTACGTCGGCATCGTGCGGAGCAACCGGCGCCTGGCCCGCGCCGAGCACCGCATCGACCTCCTGCAGGGCGAGATCACCGACTACTACTGGAACTCGCACGTCACGCCCGACCTGGTCGAGCTGCGCAACCTCGCGACGGTGGCCGAGCTCGTGATCGAGTGCGCGCAGCGCCGCAAGGAGAGCCGCGGCCTGCACTACAACGTCGACCATCCCGAGCGCGACGACGACGGCTTCGGCGTCGATACGCGCGTGCGCCGCGCCGGCTGGTCCGTCCCGACGTAGGCGCCGCCTACTCCGGGGTCACGTAGGCGGCGCTGATCGCGCCGTCGACGAGGAAGGTCGTGCCGCTGACGTAGGCGGCGTCGTCCGAGGCCAGGAAGAGCGCCGCCCGCGCGACCTCCTCGGCCCGAGCGAGGCGCCCCATCGGCACGTGCACGAGCCGGCGCGCGCGCGCGTCGGGGTCGGCGAGCAGCTGCCGGAGCAGCGGCGTGTCGACCGGGCCCGGGCAGAGCGCGTTGGCGCGGATGCCCTGGCGCGCGTACTGCACCGCGATCTCGCGCGTCATCGCGAGCACGCCGCCCTTGCTCGCGGTGTAGGCGATCTGCGCGGTGGCCGCGCCGATCACCGCGACGAACGACGCGGTGTTGATGATCGAGCCGCCGCCCGCGCGCAACAGCGCCGGGATCCCGAACTTGCAGCCCAGGAAGACCCCCTTCAGGTTCACGTCGATCACGCGCTCCCAGACCGTCTCCGGCGTGTC
>CAZQYK010000497.1:0-2683 GCA_964597285.1 uncultured Spirochaetales bacterium | reverse complement strand
GCGGCCGCGTGCGCGGCCGCGTCGCTCGACGCGCTGCGCCGCCGGCTCGGCCCGGCGCCGGCGCGGCGCGTGGCGGTCGGCCTCGCCGCGGCGTTCCTGCTCGCGTGGACGCTCGCCGATCCGACGGCGAACCCGCTGCGGCTGCTCTCGCTGACGCGCGGCTACCCGGCGGCGGTCGCCGAGCGCAACCTGCCGGCGGCGCGCTACCTCGACGCGCGCTTCCCCGGCGGCAGCGTCGTCGCCGGCGACGGCGGCTTGCTCGGCCCTCTCTACCGCGGCCGGCTCTTCGACCTCTTCGGGCTCGCCGCCTACGGCCGCACGCTGCGTCACGGCGGCGCGCTCGACCCGTGGATCGACGAGCTGCTCGCGCGCGAGCCCGACGCGGTGCAGCTGTGCTTCGACGCCCGCGCGCACGACCCGCCGCGGCCGTGTCACCACGCCGAGCGGCGCCTCTTCGCGCACCCGGTGTTCCGCGCCGGCTGGAAGCCCACCCGCGAGTTCGGCCGCGAGCGCTTCCCGCAGGCCTACTACGTCGTGTTCGAGCGGATCGGCGCGACGGAAGACGGACGCTAGGCGCCGCCCGGGCCGCCGATGTCGGAGGCGGTCTCGGCGAGCAGCGTGACGTCGACGTCGTTCGCGCTCGACTCGAGCAGCGCGACGAACTCCTTCGCGAGGTCGGGGTCGAACTGCACGCCGGCGAAGCGGCGCAGCTCGCCGAGCACGACGTCGCGCTGCAGCGCCTGGCGGTACGGCCGGTCGCAGCTCATCGCGTCGAAGGCGTCGACGACCGACACGACGCGCGCGCCGAAGGGGATCTGCTCGCCGGCGAGGCCGTCGGGATAGCCGGTGCCGTCCCACCACTCGTGGTGGTGGCGGATCGCGAGCGTCAGGTCCGACTGGCCGACCAGCGGCCGCACGAGGCGGGCGCCGATGTCGGGGTGCTGCTCGACGAGCTGGCGCTCGGCCGGGTCGAGAGCGCCCTCGCGCAGCAGCAGGTCGGTCGGCACGCCGACCTTGCCGAGGTCGTGCAGGAAGGCCGCGATGCGCAGCTGCTCCTGCTCGGCGCCCGAGACGCCGACGCGCTCGCCGAGCAGGCCGGCGTAGAACGCGACGCGCCGCGCGTGGCCGCGCATGAAGCGGTCCTTGGTCTCGATCGTCTCGGCGAGCACCTCGAGGAACTCGAAGGTGCGCAGCGCGTCGGTTTCGCCGCGCGAGCCGGGGTTCGGGCCCTCGCCGAGCAGGCCCGACAGGCGTCCCCGGAGCTTCTGGCTGCGCTCGACCTCCTCGAGGATCTCCACCGCATCGCGGTCGCGGCCGACCACCTTGCCGAGCTCGGTCAGGAAGCTCGCGAGGTGTGTCCGTGCGCGGCGCCGCGACAGCGCGCGCGCCACCGCCGACCCGACCTGGACGACGTCGAAGGGCTTCTGCAGGTAGTCGCAGATCCCGATCCGCACCGACTCGGCCGCGCTCTCGATCGAGCCGCAGCCGGTGACGACGACGATCTCGACGTTCGGGAACTCGTCGTGCATGCGGCGCATCAGGTCCTGGCCGCTCATGCCGGGCATGTTCAGGTCGAGCGTCACGACGTCGACCGACTCGCGGCGCAGCGTCGCGAGCGCCTCGTGCGCGTCGGCCGCGACGAGCACCCGGAAGACCGGCTGGAGGATCAGGCGCAGCGACTCGCGCGGCCCCCGGTCGTCGTCGACGATCAGCACGGTCTCGGGGCTGCGCTCGGGCATTCGGGGACTCCGCGGAGGTGGGGCGCAACGCGGGAGCAAGTCGCGTGCCCGCCGACGCGGCCGTTGTGCAGCGGAGGCCGCCAAGCGCGCGGCGCGGCTGCGCAAAGGGTCGCTGCCGCCAGATGCGGCACGGCGCCGCGGTGCGCCGCCGCGCGCGCGCCGTCGCGCCGTCGCGACGGTTTCTTGACGCGCGCGGCGGAAACCCGGCTTGCGGCCCGACTACGCCGCCGGCAGGTCGACGACGACCACGCGCTCTTCGGACTCGCTCGCGCCGAGCGTGAACGTGCCGCGCTGCGCGCGCACGACGAGCTCGGCGACGAGCAGCTCGAGCGATCCGCCGAGCGGAGCTCCGCCGCCGTCGGCCGCCGGGTCGTGGAAGCGCAGCAGCACGCGCACGGTCGGGTCGTCGCCGTCGTGTCCGTCGTGGCGGCGCGCGGTCAGGTAGACGTCGCCGCGCACCGGCACGATCTCGAGCACCTTGTCGAGCAGCGCCGCGAACGCGAGGCGCAGCTGCTCGGCGTCGGCGAGCGCGACCGGGTGGCGCGAGTCGAGCTCCTTGAGCACCAGCAGGTGGCGCTCGCGGAACGCGTCGCGGCGCTCGGCGAGCAGGCTCTCGAGCAGCTCCGAGACGTCGACCTTGCCGCGCCGGGGCGCGTCGAGGCCCGCGAGCGCCTCGAGGCGCGACAGCAGGCCGTCGATGCGGCCGAGGTCGTCGCGCACCATCTCGGCGAAGCGCGCGCGGAAGTCGGGGTCGTGGAAGCGCTCGGGCACGAGCTCGGCGAAGCTGCGCACCGTCGCGAGCGGGTTGCGCACCTGGTGCGAGAGCGTCGCCGCGAGCCGGCGCAGCCCGACCGCGGCCGTGTCGCCGCGCGGCGCCGCCGCGGCGCGCGGCGGCTCGGGCGCGATCGGCGCCGGCACCCACGGGCCCGGTCCGACGTCGCCGC
>CAZQYK010000496.1:0-15565 GCA_964597285.1 uncultured Spirochaetales bacterium | reverse complement strand
TCGGTGCGGGCGGACGCCCGCTCCTGCTACATCGCCGGCTCCGCGCGGCGGCGGCGCAGCGCCGCGAGCAGCGCGAGACCGGCCGCGAGGCCGGCGACGCCCGGCTCGGGCAACGGCGTCGGCATCGGCAGCGCCTCGCAGTCCTCGGGCTCGCCGTTCGCTCCCGGCTCGTAGGCGTCGGGATCCACGACGTAGATCATCTCGGACGTGTCGATGTCCGGGTGCAGCTGCGTCGCGTCGTCGTAGTAGGCGCAGCGGAACTCCGCCAGATCGCCGCTCTCGACGGTCGAGAGGTCGGCGCCGAGCAGGTTCGCTCCCGAGAAGTCGACGGCCTCGACGTCGGTGCCGGCGAGCACCGCCGCCTCGAGCACGGCTCCGAGGAACAGCGCGCCCTCGGCGACCGCGCCGGAGAGATCGGCGCCGAAGAGGTCGGCGCCGGAGAAGTCGGCGTCCTCGAGCTCGGCGTCGACGAGCCAGGCGCCGACCCACGCGGAGCCGACGGCGACGGCGCTGTTGAGATTGGCCCCGGTCAGGTCTGAGCCCGACAGGTCGGCGTGGCTCAGGTCGATGCCGGGGAGGTTCTCGCCGGCGTGGCTCTCGTAGGAGTGGTCCTCGCCGGCGTGGTAGCCGCCGGCCGCGAGCGCGCCGGCGTGAGCCGGGGCGGCCACGGCGAGCGACGCGGCGCAGACCAAGGAGCCGAGGGCGGCGAGGGGGACGCGCCAGCGCGGGCGCGTCGGGTCGGAGCGGGGCTGCATGGGGGGCCTTTCCGGTCCGCAAGGCGGGTCGAAGCGTCCATCGCTCCGTCCCGGGGCGGTCACACGAGAGGCGTTCGTCTGGTAGACCTCTTCGGCCGCTGAGACGTGGGCTTTAGCCCCCAATCGGGAGGGTTCGCGCCGCGGCGGAACGCTGCACCGGCCGCCCACGCCGGGCCCCGGCTGTGCGACCGTCCGGCACTCCCGCGCGCGCCCGCGGAGCCGAGGAGGACCCGATGCCCGATGCGATCGTCGAGCGCGACGGCCACACGATGCGGATCACGATGAACCGCCCCGAGCGCTTCAACGCGTTGTCGGGCGCGATGCTGGTGCGGATGTACGACGCGTACGAGGAGGCGTCGCGCGATCCCGACGTGCGCTGCATCGTCGTCACCGGCGCGGGCGGCAACTTCTGCTCCGGCGCCGACCTCAAGGACATGGCCGGCGACTCCGGCGCCGGCGACCCGGAGATCGACGTCGCGGCGCGGCTCGCCGCCGATCCCGACCTCGCGTACAAGGCGCTCTTCCGCCACTACCGGCCGACGAAGCCGATCGTCGCCGCGGTCGAGGGCGTCGCGATCGCCGGCGGCACCGAGATCCTCCAGGCGATGGAGATCCGCGTCGCCGGCGAGAGCGCGCGCTTCGGCGTGTCGGAGGCGCGCTGGTCGCTGTATCCGATGGGCGGCTCCGCGGTGCGGCTTCCGCGCCAGATCCCGTACACGCAGGCCGCCGAGATCCTGCTCACCGGCAAGCACCTGCGCGCGCCCGAGGCGAAGGCGATCGGCCTGATCGGACACGTCGTGCCCGACGGCCGGGCGCTCGAGAAGGCGATGGAGATCGCCGAGGTGATCTGCGCGAACGGGCCGCTCGCGGTCGAGGCGATCACGCGCACGCTGCACGAGTGCGACGGCATGGATCTCGACGCGGCGCTGCACCACGAGTGGGAGTACGGGCAGGCGGTGTTCGCGAGCGAGGACGCGCGCGAGGGCCCGAAGGCCTTCGCGGAGAAGCGCGTGCCGCGCTTCCGACGGCGCTGATGCGCGCGTGGCAGGTGGTCGGCGCGGGTGAGCCGCGCGACGCGCTGCGCCTCGGCGAGCGCGAGCTCGGCGCGCCGCCGCCCGGCATGCTGCGCGTGCGTGTCGAGGCCTGCGGCCTCGGGCTTCCCGACCTGTTCCTGTGTCGCGGCTCGTACGCGCTGACGCCGAAGCTCCCGTTCACGCCGGGCCAGGAGCTCGCCGGCGTCGTCGTCGAGCGCGGCGACGGCGCGCGCACGCCGGTCGGCGCGCGCGTGATGGCGGTGTCGGCGTTCTTCCTCGGCGCCGGCGGCTGCGCCGAGGAGGCCTGGGCGCTCGACGACTTCTGCTTCGCGCGGCCCGACGACTTCGCCGCCGCCGAGGCGGCCGCTTTCCTGATCCCGTACCACACGGCGTGGGTCGGGCTCGTCGCGCGCGGCGCGCTGCGGGCCGGCGAGACGCTGCTCGTGACCGGCGGCGCCGGAGGCACCGGGTCGGCGGCGATCCAGCTCGGCCGCGCGCTCGGCGCGCGCGTGCTCGCGACCGCGCGTGGCGCCGAGCGCCAGCGCTTCTGCCGCGAGCTCGGCGCCGACGCGGTGCTCGACCCCGGCGAAGACCTGACGGCGGCGCTGCGCGACGCGACCGGCGGCCGCGGCGTCGACGCGGTCTACGACACGGTCGGCGGCGACGCGTACGAGGCCGCGAGCCGCGCCGTCGCGCACGAGGGGCGGATCCTGCTGGTCGGCTTCGCGAGCGGGCGCTGGGGGCGCGTCGACCCGGCGCACCTGGTGACCCACAACTACTCGGTCGTCGGCGTGATCCCGAGCGGCTACGGCGGCGACGCCCGGCGCCGCGCGCACGAGGAGCTGCTCGCGCACCGCGCGCGCGGAGCGCTGCGCGTGCCGCTCGAGCCGCCGGTGCCCTTCGACGCGCTCCCCGACGCGCTCGAGCGCCTCGCGCGCCGCGAGGCGCTCGGCAAGCTCGTGCTCGACGTGGCTGGAGCGCCGCGGTGAGCGAGCCCGAGCTGCGGCTCGAGGCGCTGCTCGCCGAGGCGCGGCGCCGCACCGGCCTCGACGACTTCGGCGACCCCGCGTTCGCCCTGCCGCTCGAGCGGCTGCTCGCGTCGCTGCGCGACGAGGCGCGGCTCAACGCGGTCGGGCGCGCGATGCAGTTCGAGCGCAACGTCGGCCTGCTCGTGAACCGGCTGCGCACCGAGGACTGGCTGCGCCGCCACCCCGAGATCGACGCCGAGCGCATCGAGGCGCCGCTCGTGATCGTCGGCCTCGCGCGCACCGGCACGACGATGCTGCACCGGATGCTCGCGAGCGACCCCCGCTGGCTGGCGCTCCTGTGGTACGAGTCGCGCAACCCGGCGCCGTTCGCGGATGCCGACGGCGCCGCCGTCGACCCGCGCATCGCCGACGCCGAGGCCGAGGTCGCGGCGATGCTCGAGGGCTCGCCCGACCTGATCGCCGCGCACCCGATGGACGCGCACGCGCCCGACGAGGAGATCATGCTCGTCGAGCACGCGTTCACGAGCTGGAACCCGGAGGCCTTCTGCCGCGTGCCGAGCTACGCCGCGTGGCTCGACCGGGCCGACCTCGCGCCGGGCTACCGCTATCTGCGCCGGCTGCTGCGCTTCCTGCAGTGGCAGAAGCGGCGCCGCGGCGAGACGGCGACGCGCTGGGTGCTGAAGGCGCCGTACCACCTGGGCTCGCTCGACCTGCTCTTCGAGCACTTCCCGGACGCGCGCATCGTGATGACCCACCGCGACCCGGTGCAGACGGTCCCGTCGCTCGCGAGCCTCGTGCGGACGCTGCGCGTGCTCGGCAGCGACGCGGTCGACCCGCTCGAGATCGGGGCCCACTGGAGCCGCCGGTGGGCGCGCGCGCTCGAGCGCGCGATCGCCGCGCGCGCGTCGCGCGAGGAGCGCTTCCTCGACGTTCCGTACGCCGAGCTCGTCGCCGACCCGATGGCGCAGGTCGCGCGCATCTACCGCCACGCCGGGCTCGAGCTCACCGAGGAGGCGCGCGAGCGGATGCGGCGCTGGGCGGTCGAGAACGAGCGCGACCGGCGCCCGCTGCACGCGTACACGCTCGAGGAGTTCGGATATACCGAGGCGGGGCTGCGCGCGGCCTTCTCGGCGTACTGCGAGCGCTTCCTCGACCTCCGTACCCGCTAGGCCTCGGAGGCCAGCGCGTCGAGCGCGACGACGCGCGTCGCGATCGGCGGGTGCGCGTCGGCGGCGATCCAGCGGAAGAGCATCCCGCCCCGGTCGTGGCCGGCCGTCTCGAGCCAGTTCGGGAAGCGCGGGCCGGGGTCGCGGTGCGCGACGACGATGCGCAGCCCGCCGTCGGGCTCGAGCACCGCCGTGTGCGGGTTCAGGTGGATGCGATGGCGGCGGTAGTCGAGCGACTCCATCCAGAAGTTCGAGAGCTGGAAGTTCCACGAGCCGCGCGCCGGCATCCGCTCGATCTCGACGACGAGCGCCTCGTCCGGCGCGAGCTGCCAGCGCCCCTGGCAGTAGTGGATGTTCGCGTCGCCGCCGGCGCGCTGGCACTTCTCCTGGTCGTCGGAGGGCAGCCGGTTCGCGTGCGCGGCGTAGCCCTCCATCCAGTCGACGAAGAGGTTCGCGGTGCCCGAGACGAACGCGACCGCGCGCTGCAGCATCGCCTCGAGCCGCGCCGGGTCGAGCGCGTCGTCCTCGGCGGGGCCGACGCGCTCGATCGCGAGGCGCGCGGGCTCCTGCGCGGCGCGGTCGGTGAAGGTCTCGCGCACCACGAGCTGCGTCGTCGTCGGCTGCATCGGCAGCCAGTTGCCGGACCGGGGCTCGCACGAGAGCGCGATCTCGAAGCGGCCGTCGGCGTCGACGGAGAGCGCGTCGCCGTCGAGCTGCCCGGTCGGCGTCATCGCGCCGTCGCTCTCGTAGCCGCCGCCCTTCGTGCCGAAGCTCAGGTACGGCGCGCCGCCGCGCGTGCCGGTGATCCGGTAGCGGTACTTCCCGGAGACGTTCGCGTTGCGGTAGAGGTTGTCGGGGTTGTCGTTGCCGATCTTGACGGTCTCGTGGGCGAGCTGGAAGAAGCCGGGGAAGCGCGGGTCGGCGAACTCGAGCTGGCTCTCGAGACCGGCGCGCAGCAGGCGCGTCAGATAGCGCCAGCCCTCGGCGCGGTCGAAGGGCGCCGCCGGCGTCTCCGGCCGCAGCACCGCGTCGCCGGCGCGCTCGAGCGCGCGGCAGAAGTCGCGCCACGCGCTGCCGTCGAGAATGCGCCGCTCGGCGTCGTGGGTCATCGGGGGGCCTCCGCTTCGGGGGCGCCATGGTCCCGCTCGGCACCGGCGCGGTCAAACGCGCGCCCCGTGACCTCGCGCGGCGTCGCGGCATCGCAGGATCCCGCGCCCGCGCCCTGGAGTCCTCCCGATGACCGTTGCGACGCTGATCCTCGCCTGGGCGGGCGCGACGCTGCTCGGCCTCGGCGCGCTGATCGCAACCTCGCCGCTCTGGTCCCGACGCCGGCCTGCGGCGGAACGGGCTAGCATCGCCGCGCGCCTGGAGGCCCGATGGAAGACCGCGTCCGCGTCGAGATCGCCGACGGCATCGCCGACGTCCGCCTGTGCCGCGCCGAGAAGCTGAACGCGCTCGACGTCGCGATGTTCGACGCGCTCGTCGCGGCCGGGCGGCGCCTGGCCGGCGAGCGGGCGGTGCGCGCAGTCGTGCTCTCGGGCGAGGGCCGGGGCTTCAGCGCCGGGCTCGACTTCGCGTCGGTGATGGCCGAGAGGTCGCGCAGCCTCTTCGAGCGCGCCGACGGCGAGGCCGCGAACCTCGCGCAGGCGGCGCCGTGGGTGTGGCGCGAGCTGCCGATGCCGGTGATCGCTGCGGTGCACGGCGTCGCGTACGGCGGCGGGCTCCAGATCGCGCTCGCCGCCGACGTCCGCATCGTCGCGCCCGACGCGAAGCTCTCGCTGCGCGAGGTGCACTGGGGCCTCGTGCCCGACATGACGGCGACGCAGACGCTGCGCCACCTCGTGCGCGACGTCGTCGCGCGCGAGCTCGTCTACACCGCGCGCATCGTCTCCGGCGACGAGGCGGTCGCGCTCGGCCTCGCGACCCGCACGGCCGACGCGCCGCGCGACGCCGCGTTCGCGCTCGCGCGCGAGATCGCGGCGCGCAGCCCGAGCGCGGTGCGCGCCGCGAAGCGCCTGCTCGGCGCGACGCGCGAGGGCAGCGCCGCCGACGGGCTGCGCCTCGAGGAGCGGGTGCAGCGCACCCTGATCGGCCGCCCGAGCCAGCTCGAGGCCGTCGCCGCGAACCTCGCGAAGCGCGAGCCGGTGTTCGAGGACGCCGACTAGCGAGTGAGCGCCCCCGGCGACATCCACTACGCGCGAACCAGCGACGGCATCGACATCGCGTACACGGTCTTCGGCGAGGGGCCCGACCTGCTGGTGGCGCCCGGCTTCGTCACGCACCTGGATCTCATCTGGGAGCTGCCCCCGTTCCAGGGGATCCGGGCGCTGGGCAACCGCTTTCGCGTGATCGTGCTCGACAAGCGCGGGACCGGGCTCTCGGACCGCTCGCTCGGCTTCGGCAGCGTGGAGGAGCGCACGGAGGACGTGCGCGCGGTGCTCGACGCGGTCGGCTCGGAGCGGGCCATCCTCTACGGGATCTCCGAGGGCGGGCCGCTGTCGATCTACTTCGCCGCGTCGCAGCCCGACCGCGTCCGGGCGCTCGTTCTCTTCGGGACGTTCGCGAGCCTCTCCAGCGCTCCGGCCGACACGTTGCTCGCGACTGCAGCGGACCAAGGCCTCGAAGCGAGCTCGATCGCCGAGTTCATCGAGCAGCTATCGCGCTTCTGGGGACGTGGGATCGCCTACCAGATCTTCGTCTCGCATCCGCCGGACCGCGAGGCCGCGCGGCGCGCGCTGGCGCGCTACGAGCGCAGCGCCTGCACCCCCCTGATGTGCCGCGAGATCATGGAGTCCAACTTCCGGATCGACGTCCGGCACTTCCTGCCGCTGATCTCCGTCCCGACGCTGGTGCTCCACTGCGCGCACGATCCGGTCGTGCCGGTCGAGCACGGCCGAGAGCTCGCGCGGGGAATTCCCGGGGCGGAGCTCGTCGAGATCGACGGCGACTTCCACGGGAGCTGGCGCAGCGACGACATGGCGAAGCTCGCGCCCCCGATCGGGGCGTTCCTGAACCGCGTGCTGGGCGACGAGCCGAGTCGGACGTTCTCCGCGCCGGAGCGCGAGCTCGCCACCATCCTCTTCACCGACATCGCTGCGTCCACGGAGCGAGCCAGCGCGCTCGGCGACGCCGAGTGGAAGTCGCTGATGGATCGGCACGAGCAGGCGGTGGCCGCCGCGATCGCGAGCAACGGCGGACGGCTCGTCGAGACGACGGGCGACGGTCTGCTCGCGTCGTTCGCGGGTCCTTCGCAGGCGATCGGGGCCGCCCGCGCGGTTCAGGAGGCTGCGCTCCCGCTCGGCGTCCGCGTGCGGGCGGGGGTCCACACTGGCGAGATCGAGCGCCGCGGCGACCGGATCGGGGGCCTCGGCGTCCACATCGCGGCGCGGGTGATGGCGGAGGCGGCGGCGGGCGAGATCCTCGCCTCTCGCACCGTGCGCGACCTCGCCATCGGTTCGCGGATCGTATTCGCGGACCGCGGCACCCACGAGCTCAAGGGCGTCCCGCAGCCCTGGGAGCTCTTCTCCGTAGTCGTGGCCTAGCGCCGCGAGCCTACCGTCACGCGTGCGGAGGGTGATCTCCGCACCGGCGCGCAAAAGGGATCGGCTGCAGAGCTAGCGGGTCGGCGGCGCCGGCTCGAAGCGCACCGGCACCCGCTCGTGCGCGCGCGCCCAGATCGACGTGACCCAGCCCGGGTCGCCGGAGAGCTCGTACTCGGGCATCCGCGCGAGCAGCTCCTCGAACGCGACGCGGGCCTCGAGGCGCGCGAGCCGCGCGCCGAGGCAGAAGTGCGCGCCGTGGCCGAAGCCCAGGTGGCGCGGCGCGTCGCGGCGGACGTCGAAGCGGTCGGCGTCGGCAAACTCGCGCCCGTCGCGGTTCGCGGCGCCCCAGACCAGGCGCACCTGCGCGCCCTGCGGGATCGTCCGGCCGTGGAGCGTCGCGTCGCGCAGCAGCCGGCGCGGCAGCGCCTGCGCCGGCGACTCGTAGCGCAGCATCTCCTCGATCGCGTTCGGGATCGCCGCCGGCTCGCGCGCGAGCAGCGCGCGCTGCTCGGGGTGCTCGGCGAGCAGCACCGCGCCGTTCGCGATCAGGTTCGTCGTCGTGTCGTTTCCGGCGACGATCAGAACGAAGCAGAAGCCGAGCAGCTCGTCGTCGCCGAGGCGCTCGCCATCGACCTCGGCGTCGATCAGCGCGCTCATCAGGTCGTCGCGGCGCCGGTCGCGGCGCTCCGCGAGCAGCTTCGCGAACTCGCCGTAGATGCTCGTCGCGAGGTTCACGAGCGGCGCGTCGGGCTGGGCGCCGGCGGTGACGAGCGCGTCGGTCCACTCGAGGAAGGCCTCGCGCCGCTCCTCGGGCACGCCGATCATCTCGCCGATCACGCGGCTCGGCAGGTGGCGCGCGAGCTCGCCCATCAGGTCGGCCTCGCCGCGCTCGCAGAACGCGTCGACGAGCTCGCGCGCGATCGTGCGGATGCGCGGCTCCATCGCGTCGGCGCGACGCCCGGTGAAGGCCCGCGACACGAGCGCGCGCAGCGCGTCGTGGCGCGGCGGATCGAGCGACTGGATCTGCGGCAGCAGGCCCACCGAGATGTCGGTGTTCTCGGACGAGAAGGTCGCCACGTCGGTCGCGGCGGCGCGCACGTCGGCGAAGCGCGAGATCGCCCAGAAATCGCGCGCCGGATCGTGGTAGACCGGGTGCTCGTCGCGCAGCCGGCGGTAGATCGCGTGCGCCTGCGCCTGGAAGTCGGGACACGCGGGGTCGTAGACGAACGCGTCGGAGCCGGGCATCGGCGGCAGTATACTGGCCGCGGCCCGTCGGTGGCCGCAGCGCAGGGAGGAATCCGATGGCCCGCGTCGTCAAGCTCGGCATCAAGCGCCCCGTGACCCGTCCGCTGCTCCCCGACCCCGAGCCGCGACCGGTCAAGTACACCTTCATATCCGTCGACGACCACCTGATGGAGCCGCCGCACACCTTCGAGGGGCGACTGCCGGCGAAGCTCCAGGAGCGCGCGCCGAAGGTCGTCGAGACCGAGGAGGGCCACCAGGTCTGGCACTTCGAGGACACGCCGTACTTCCAGGTGGGCTTCATGTGCGTCGCCGGCCGGCCGCGCGAGGACCACCGCGTCGAGCCGTCGCGCTTCGACGAGGTGCGGCGCGGCTGCTGGGACATCAAGGCGCGCATCGCCGACATGGACATCGGCGGCATCTACGCGTCGGTGAACTTCCCGTCGGGCGTCACCGGCTTCGGCGGCACGCTCTTCAGCGAGGCGAAGGACCCGGAGCTCGGCCTCGCGTGCGTGCGGGCGTGGAACGACTGGCTCTTCGAGGAGTGGCACTCGCCGTATCCCGACCGCATCGTCCCGCTCGGCATCACCTACCTCGCCGACCCGGAGAAGGGCGCCGCCGAGATCGTGCGCAACGCGAAGCGCGGCTTCCGCGCGGTGACGCTGCCCGAGCAGCCGCACCGCCAGAGCCTGCCGCCGATCTTCGACGCGCGCTGGGAGCCGCTGATCCGCGCCTGCGCCGAGACCGGGACGGTGATCAACCTGCACAACGGATCGTCGGGCTTCGCGCAGATGCCGCCCGGAGCGCCGATGCTCGAGCTCGGCGCGACGCTCTTCGGCCCGATGGCGGTGACGTCGTGCGCGGAGTGGCTCTGGAGCGGCTGGGCCGCGCGCTACCCGGAGCTGCGGATCGCGATGAGCGAGGGCGGCATCGGCTGGGTCGCGAGCCTGATCGACCGGCTCGACGACATCATGACGCGCTCGGGCTACGGCTCGGGCTGGCCCGACGAGCAGAACTCACCGACCGACGTGCTGCGCCGCAACTTCTGGTTCTGCATGATCGAGGACAAGTCGACGATCTGCACGCGCTACACGATCGGCGTCGACAACATCCTCTTCGAGAGCGACTACCCGCACGGCGACGGCACGTGGCCGGACACGCAGCGGGTGATCGAGTCGGTGCTCGGCGACCTGCCGGTCGACGAGATCCGCAAGATCACCCACGAGAACGCGGCGCACGTCTACCGCCACCCGCTGCCGGAGGTGCGGCTTCCGTAGCTCGGATCGTCTCGCCGTCGCTACGGGGTCGCCGGCGCGGCCTTCGCGCGCGCCGCGCGGCTGTTCGAGCGCGACGGGTCGTGGAGGGGCAGGGCCTTCTCGTACCAGGTCGGGCGCTCGAGGCGCAGCGTCGCGCGCACCTCTTCGAAGGGCCGCGCGAGCAGCGCCTCCCAGTCCTGGGCCAGCATCCACTCCGCGCGGCGCCCGATGCGGAAGCCCTGGAGCACGGCGCGCACGCACGGCGCGCCCGGGTACTCGAAAGGCACGTGGGTCAGACCGGCCAGCGCGATGAACGCGGTGCCGGGGTTGCGGATCTGGCTGTAGAGCACGCCGAGCAGGCACAGCTCGCCGAGCGGGTCGCGGCCGTAGCCGGTGAGCACGTGCCACAGGTCGTGGCTGTCGCGTGCCCAATCGGCGTAGGTGCGGACGTCGGGGTCCTCGGTGCGCTCGCCGTAGCCCTCCTCGGCGGCGGCGGCGAGTCCGTCGGCGGTCAGGCCCTCGCGCTCCATGAACGCGAGGTAGACGCGGCCGAGCGAGCCCTCGGGCAGCGCGCGCAGCTTCTCGCGGTCGGCGAGCACGTCGAGCATGCTGCGGCGCTCGTCGAGGATCGCGCGGCCGATCGCGCTCTCGCGCATCCGCTCGACGTTGCGCGCGTCGCCGTTGCCGCGCAGCGCCTGGACGATGCGGAACACCTGGGTCGTGTCGTCGTTGTCGCGCCGCAGCGCCCAGATCGCGCGGATCGCCTCGCGCCAGCGGATCGGGTTGCGCGGCGGCTTCGGATTCTGCTTCGGGGTCGGTTCGGTCATCGCCGGGTCTCCTGGCGCGCCCGGGCGGCGCCGGGCTGCGCGGCATAACTTTCGTAGATGTAAGTTACACCGACGAAGCCTGATGTCAAGGGACCTCCGCTGCCCCTCGCAGACCCCCGAGGGCGGTATCCTGGGCCCCCGGTGCCGTCGATCGCCCAGCGCGAGAAGCGCAATCTGCTGGCCCGGGCTCCGCTGTTCCGGGAGCTCTCCGGCCCCGAGGTGGACGCGCTCTTCGCGCTCTGCCGGCCGCACCGGCTCGCGCCGCGCGAGGAGCTCTTCCACAAGGGCGACGAGGGCAGCCGCGTCTACCTCGTGACCCGCGGCAGCCTGAAGGCCTTCACGACCTCCGACAGCGGCGACGACGTCGTCTTCAGCGTCGTCGGCCCCGGCGAGCTGATCGGCGAGATCGGCTTCCTGTGCGGGTCGGCGCGCAGCGCCAGCGTGGCCGCGCTGACCGAGAGCGAGCTGCTGTCGATCGACCGCCGCGACTTCCTCGCCTTCCTCGGCGACCACCCCGACGTCGCGATCCGGCTGCTCGGCGTCGTCGCCGAGCGGCTCAAGCGCGTCAGCCAGCTCGTCGAGGACACGCTCTTCCTGAACCTGCCGATCCGGCTCGCGAAGAAGCTCGTGCACGTCGCGTCGGTCTACGGCGACGAGGTCGACGGCGGCGTGCGGATCAACCTGAAGCTCTCGCAGGCGGAGTGGGGCGACCTGGTGGGCGCGACGCGCGAGAGCGTCAACAAGCAGATGCGGCGCTGGAACGACGAGGGCGTGCTCGAGCTCGACGAGGGCTTCGTGCTGATCCGCCGTCCCGAGGTGCTCGAGCGCCTCGCGGGGTGCGCGATCGGGTGAGCGCGGGCGGGGGAGCTACGACGGCGGCGCCTCGGCCGCCGCGTCGCCCGACGGCGCCTCGCCGCCGGCGACCGGGCGCAGCGACAGCACGACCTTGTCCGGCTGGATCAGCACGACGTCGAGCGCGTCGGGGCGGACGACCGCGTCCTCCTCGAGCGCGAAGGTGCGCCGCCCGAAGCGCGCGAGGTAGGCGTCGACGCGCACGGCCACCGCGTTGGCCTCGGCGAACACGACCTCGCGCCGCAGGCCGCGCAGCGTCACCTCGACCCGGGCCGGCTCGATCGCCTCGATCTCGAGGTCGCGCGGCAGGTTGGTGACGCGGACCTCGGCCGGCAGCGTCAGCTCGGTCAGCGCCGAGCCGGGCACGAACACGAGCCAGAGCGCGAGCGCGCCGGCGGCGGCGAGCGCCGCGTCGAGGCCGGCGCGGTCGCGCCACCACGGGCGGTCGGCTCCTTCGTCGTCGCCGTGCAGCGCGTGCAGCTCGGGCCCGAGATCCTCGACGCGCCGCAGCGTCCGCAGCTCGCCCTCGCTCGCGATCGACACCGTGCCGCGCTCCTCGGACACGACGATGCAGGCCGCGTCGCAGCGCTCGGCGAGGCCGAGCGCCGCGGCGTGGCGCGTGCCGCGCGCGCCGAGCGCGGCGTGGTTCGACGACAGCGGCAGGTGCGTCGCGAAGCGCTCGACGCGCGTGCCGCGCAGCACGATCGCGCCGTCGTGGCCGGGCGAGCTCGCGTCGAAGATCGACAGCAGCAGCGGCTCGCTGACCCGGCCGTCGAGCGCGACGCCGCCCTCGACGTGGCTCTCGAGCGGCTCGCGGCCGGGGATCACGATCAGCGCGCCGGTGCGGGTCGCCGCGAGGCGCGTCACCGCGCGGACGATCGCGTCGGCGCCCTCGAGGCCGCTCGCCTCCTGCTTCAGCCCGCGCCGCCAGCTGCCGAGCTGCTCGAACAGGCGCCGCAGCTCCTCCTGGAACACGACGACGAACACGAGCACGAGCACCGCGAAGAAGCCCTGGAAGAGCGCGGCGGTGAGCTCGAGGCGGAGCGCGCGGGCCACGAGGTAGACGCCGCCGAGCAGCATCAGGCCGGCGAGCGCGCGGCGTCCGCGCGTGCGGCGGACGAAGCGGATCGCGAGCCACAGGAGCACCCCGACGGTGGCGATGTCGACGACGTCGACCCACGAGAAGAGCGCGAGCCATGCCGGCACCGCTCAGCCCCCCGACTCGGTCGCGCGCTCGGCCCCTTCGTCGGGCACCGGCGCCATCCGCAGCCGCGCGACGCGGCGGCGCGTCACCTCGAGCACGGTGGCCTTGAACGAGCCGACGCGCACCGTGTCGCCCTTGCGGGGCAGCCTGCCGAGCGCCGCCGTGACGTGGCCTCCGATCGTCTCCTCGCTCTCGTCCTCGTCGTCGGCAACCTCGAAGTCGAGGCGGGCCTCGACCTCGGGCAGCGACATGCGGCCCGACAGCTCGAACGCGCCGTCGGGCAGCCTCGTGAGCTCCTGCTCGGCCTCGTCGAACTCGTCGCCGAGGGGCCCGACGATCTCCTCGAGCGCGTCCTCGCGGAACGCGAGGCCGATCGCGGTGCCGTGCTCGTCGACGACGACCGCGCAGTGCTGCCGCTCGCGCTGCAGCTCGAGCAGGAAGTTGGACACCGACATCGTGTCCGACACGAAGAGCGGCGGGCGCACCAGCGCGCGCAGGTCCGGCGTCTCGCCGCGCAGCGTGGTGTCGAGCACGTCCTTCGCGTGCAGGAAGCCGACGATCGTGTCGAGCCCCAGCTCGCAGACCGGCAGCCGCGAGTGCCCGCTCGTCCGGATGCGCTCGAGGTTGTCCTCGAGGCTGCTGCCGAGCGCCAGGAACTCGACGTCGACGCGCGGCACGACGTCGTGCCGCACCTCGAGCTCGATCATCCGGAACACGTTCGCCGTGAGCTCGTGCTCGCGCTCGGAGATGTGCCCGGAGCTGGCCGAGAGCGAGAGGATGCTGCGGATCTCCTCGGCGGTGAGCGTGTGCTCGTGTCCGAGGTCGGCCGGCAGGCCGAAGGCGCGCAGGATCCCGTTCGAGATCGCGTTGATGACGTCGATGAAGGGGCCGAACACGAAGGTGAACGCGCGCAGCGCGCCGGCGGTGCGCAGCGCGGTTCTCTCCGCGCGGCGCAGCGCCCACATCTTCGGCGCCTGCTCGCCGACGGTCATGTGCAGCATCGTGATGATCGTGAACGCGAGGCCGATCGACAGGATCCGCACCCAGCCGGCGTCGGCGCTCGCGGCGACGCCGATCGCGTCGAGGCCCGCGATCAGCAGCACCGACACCGCCGGCTCGCCGAGCGCGCCGAGGATCAGGCTCGCGAGCGTGATTCCGAGCTGGCAGGCCGAGAGGTAGCGATCGAGGTGCTTCAGGATGTGCTGCGTCGTGCCGGCCGAGCGCCGACCCTCGCTCGCGAGCTGGTCGATGCGCGACGCGCGCACCTTGACGAGCGCGAACTCGGCGGCGACGAAGAAGCCGTTGAGCAGCACGAAGAAGAGCGTGGCGCCGAGGCGCCAGCTCACGCCGAAGAGGTCGAGCGCGGCGTGGGCGTCGTCGCTCAAGCGCGGCGCGTCCCGTGGCGGGGGCGCGCGGGCCCGGGCCCCGGACCTCCGACGGCGACGGAGCGGCGCCGGGCGGGTCCGGGCTGGCGTTGCGCGAACACGACCGACTGTCCCCTTCCGGCCCCAGGTCCGCGCCAGAGGTACCGCGGCGCCGCACCCCGTGCCAGAGGCGGCGCAGGCCGCCGCGGCGGCGGCCCGTGGTGGCCCAGGCCAGAGTCGAACTGGCGACACCCGCATTTTCAGTGCGGTGCTCTACCAACTGAGCTACCGGGCCACGGGGCCGGGAGACTAGCCGCTCGCCCCCGGCGGGTCGAGACGCGCGCCGCTCGTCTGCGCCGGCGCGGCGGGCTCGATGCGGACCGAGACGATCCGCGCGTCGACGGGATGCGGGCGGTCGGGCGGGCCGAAGCGGCCGTACTGGTCGATCTCGAGGCGCGTGATCGCATCGACGACGTCGATGCCGGCGACGACGCGGCCGAACGCCGCGTAGTGGCCGTCGAGCTCGCGGTGGTCCTCGTGGACGATGAAGAACTGGAGCTTGCCGCTGTCCGGCAGCCCGGCGTTCGCGAACGAGACCGTGCCGCGCACGTGCGGATAGAGGCCGAACTCGTCGGGCACGCCCGGGCCGCCGTTGCCGTTGTCGTCGTTGCGCGGGTCGGCGTCGAGCGTCCACGGGTTGCCGCCCTGGATCACGTAGCCCGGCACGACGCGGTGGAAGGTCGTGCCGTCGTAGCCGCCGCGGCGCGCGACCTCGACGAAGCGCTCGACCGTGCGCGGTGCGATCTCGGGCAGCAGCTCGATCCGGATCTCCCCGAGCGCGCCCATGTCGAGCACCGCGACGTCGTGCGGGCCCGGTGCGACGAGCACTTCGGCCGCGGCCGCGGCGTCGTCGGCGGCCGGCGCCGCGTGCGGCGCCGGGTCGCCGCACGCGGCGAGCAGCATCGCGAGCGCGAGTCGGAAGCGGAGCGGTCGGGTCATGGCTTCCGGATCGGCCAGCGCCGCACCGGCGTTGAGCAGCGTCGGCCACCGCGCCGGCGTCGGGCGCGTGGTAGCGTGCCGCCATGTCGGGAGCCCGCCTCTTCGCCGCGCTGCTGGCGCTGCCGCTGCTCGCGGCGCCGGCGCACGCGGCCGCGCGCTCGCCGGCGTACGGCGCGCGCGGCATGGTCGTGACCTCCGAGCCCGCCGCGGCGCGGGCCGGGCTCGCGATGCTCGAGCGCGGCGGCAACGCCGTCGATGCCGCCGTCGCCACCGCGTTCGCACTCGCCGTCACGCAGCCCTTCTCGGCCGGCGTCGGCGGCGGCGCGTTCCTGCTG
>CAZQYK010000495.1:0-6289 GCA_964597285.1 uncultured Spirochaetales bacterium | reverse complement strand
AAGGAGTTCCGCGCCGACGGCGTGTTCGTCTACCGCGTCGACGAGGCGGGCAAGCTCCTCTCGCTCCGAGCGTTCTGGGAGTTCGCGAACCCCCAAGGCGAACGCCACGATCCGGTGACGGGCGATTAGCTGCGCCGCGATCGGGCTCGTCTCGATCTCTCGCGACTTGCGGTGATCTAGACGACACCGGTACGCGCGGCTCCGGCGTCGTCGGTGAGCGCACGGGCTGGCGGGTGGCCCCTGCCGCTCATGGCTCGCCCGCGAGCTCCGAGCTTCGTGCATCCTCGGTGGCCGTCGCACCGTGACCGCGATGAACAGCCGCGGCCTGGGCTGCGCTTTACTTCGCTGCAGGGGCCACCCGCCACCCCGCGCGCCAAGGCGTCGGATGCCGTTCCGAGCGCCTCGGCGGTTCGCGACCCAGGCACGCCGAGGGGTGCGCAAAGGCCGCGCGTGCCGCTCTCGAATCCGCGGGACCAAACCACACCCGTACTCGTTGGAATCGGAAACGGGGGAAGAGGGAGCCGAAGCAGAAACGGGGGTGGGTTAGGCCCGCTTCAGCCGATACCGGATCGGCAGGTGCTTCACGCCGCCGACGAGGCCGGAGTGGAGGCGCGAGACGGGGCCCGCGAGCTCGATCTCCTCGATGCGCGGCAGCAGGTGCTTGTACGCCACCTGCATCTCGAGGCGCGCCACGTGGGAGCCGAGGCAGAAGTGCTCGCCGACGCCGAAGGCCAGGTGGTTGTTCGGCTTGCGGTCGATCTTGAACGTGAACGGCTCGTCGAACACCTCCTCGTCGCGGTTCGCCGACGGGTAGAACAGCGCCAGCGCCTCGCCCTCGCGGATGCGGCGCCCGCGCAGCTCCACGTCGCGCGTCGCCGTGCGGCCGAAGTGGATGATCGGGCTCGTCCAGCGCAGCACCTCCTCGACCGCCGGGTGCAGCAGCGCCGGATTCGCCTGGAGCCGGCGCAGCTCGCGCTGGTGCTCGATGAACGCGAGCATCCCGCCCGTCGTGCCGTTGCGCGTCGTCTCGTTGCCGGCGACGACGATGATCAGGCACCACGCCAGCACGTCCATCGGCGGCAGCGGCTTCCCGTCGACCTCGGCGTTCGCGAAGATCGTCACCAGGTCGTCGGCCGGGTTCTTCCGCTTCTCCTCGACCAGCTTCGTGAAGTAGGTGAAGAGCTCCACCATCGCCTGCTGCGCGTTCTCACGCCCGCTGCCGCCGCTGGTGTTGTACTCCGGGTCCTCGGCGCCGATCGTGCGGTTCGTCCAGTCGAAGAGCAGCTTCCAGTCCTCGCGCGGCACGCCGAGCATCCACGCGATCACCGCGATCGGGAGCGGCGCCGACACCTTTTCGACGAAGTCGCACTCGCCCTCGTCGGTCTCGGCGACGAGCGCGTCGACGATCTCCTTGCCGATCCGCTCGATGTCGTCGTGCATGCGCTTCAGGTAGCGCGGCGTGAAGCGCTTGCTGACGAGCTGGCGGTAGGCGCCGTGCTTCGGCGGGTCGAGCTGGATCAGCGTCGGCGGGAAACGGTCGTCGCGCTCCTCGGGCATGTGCTGGATCACGAGGCGCGGGCCGTTGACGAAGGTCTCCGGCTGCTTGCCCACCGTCACGATGTCGGCGTGCTTCGTCACCGCCCAGAACGGAATGCCGTCGGTCTGATCCCACCACGACACCGGGTCCTCGGCGCGCAGCCGCGTCCAGATGTCGTGCGGGTAGCCGCGCGAGGCGTACTCGCCGGGGTGGATGATGTTGCGCCGCTCGACGGCGAGAGCCTCGGCCATGGTCCGCTCCTCCTGGTCGGGCGCAGTGTATCGGTTGCCCCGCGGCGTCGCCGGAGCCGCCGGCTTACCGGCCGGTCGAATCGGCGCTCACGCCCAGCGCCAGCGCCGCTCCGGCTCGGCGCCAGCCTTCCACTCCATGCACTGCACGTCGAACCACAGCGGCAGCAGGTAGCGCACGTAGAAGGCATGGACGGTCACGTCGCCCTGATCGAGATCGTCGTACTCCTTGATCTCGACCCGCGAGTCGCGGTGCTGCCACGCGCGCACCGCGTCGAGCGCGCGGTCGACCTCGGCGCGCGTGTCGAGCAGCAGGCCGAGGTGGTCGTAGCCGGGCACCGCGAGCGGCCGCTTGCTCTCGGCGACCAGGATGAACTGGCTCACGGTCTCGTCGACGCGCAGCAGGAGCGTCTTCTGGCCGAGGAGCGGCACGTCGAGCGGCTGCCAGCCGAAGATCTCGCCGTAGAAGCGGCCGATGTCGCGCCGGGTCGCGTCGTCGAGGCCGCCCTCGGGCAGCGTCAGCTCCATGTGGTTGAAGCGAAGCGGCATGCGGGGGGCCTCCGTCGGGCCGCCAGCGTACCGGCTCCGGCCCGGCATTGCCCAGCGGGGAAGGCGATGACAAGATCCGGGGATGGTCGGCGAACCCGAGCTCACCGAGGTCCGCGAGGCGCACCGCTTCGACGAGGGGGCGCTCGCGGCCTGGCTCGACGGCGCGCTCGGCGGCCGCGAGCCGGTCGGCGTGCGCCAGTTCGAGGGCGGGCAGTCGAACCCCACCTTCCTCGTCGAGCGCGCCGGCGAGCGCTTCGTACTGCGCAAGAAGCCGCCCGGCAAGCTGCTGCGCTCGGCGCACCAGGTCGACCGCGAGCACCGCGTGATGACGGCGCTGCGCGGCAGCGGCGTGCCGGTGCCGGAGACGCTCGGCCTGTGCGAGGACGACGGCGTGCTCGGCACAGCGTTCTTCGTGATGCGCTACGTGCCCGGCCGCGTCGTGCCCGACCCGCGCCTGCCCGGCTTCACGCCGGCCGAGCGCGGCGCGGTCTACGACGACCTCGCGCGCGTGCTCGCCGCGCTGCACGGCGTCGACCCCGAGGTGGCGGGCCTCGCCGACTTCGGGCGCCCCGGCAACTACTACGAGCGCCAGGTGTCGCGCTGGAGCAAGCAGTACGAGGCGTCGAAGACCGACGACATCGCGTCGATGGACGCGCTGATGGAGTGGCTGCCGAAGCACGTTCCCGTCTCGGACGAGACGGTCGTCGTGCACGGCGACTACCGCGTCGGCAACTGCATCCTGCACCCGAGCGAGCCGCGCATCGCCGCGGTGCTCGACTGGGAGCTCTCGACGCTCGGCCACCCGCTCGCCGACCTGGCCTACTTCTGCCAGAACTACCGCGGCGCCGCGACGCCCGGTGCGTCGCTCGTCGGCGTCGACCTCGCGGCGCTCGGGATCCCCGACGAAGAGGCCTTCGTCTCGCGCTACTGCGAGCTGGCCGGCCGCGGCGAGATCGAGCACTGGCCCTTCTACATGGTGTTCGTGATGTTCCGCTCGGCGGCGATCGTGCAGGGGGTGTACAAGCGCGGGCTCGACGGCAACGCCAGCTCGCAGCACGCGCACGAGTTCGGCGCGATGGTGCGCCGCCAGGCCGACGAGGCGTGGCGGCTCGCGCGCGAGTCGGAGGCGTAGAGGTCCTGCGGGAGACGTCCACCAGGGGGGCGGAGGAACCGGAGATGATGGGAAACTGGAATCGCAGCGCAGCGGTGGCCGCAGGGGCTCTTGCCGCAGGGCTCGCGGCGCTCGCCTGCGCGACGTCGCCGCTCGGCCGTCAGCAGATCATGCTCGTCGGCGACGCGCAGATCGAGCAGATGGGCGTCGAGGCCTTCGAGCAGATCAAGAAGGAGCAGAAGCTCTCGCGCGACTCCGCGAAGAACGCCTACGTCGCCTGCGTGGCGCGCACGATCACCGGCGCGCTGAGCGCACAGGAGAGCGACGGCGCGTGGGAGGTGATCGTCTTCGAGGACGAGACGGCGAACGCGTTCGCGCTGCCCGGGCGCAAGATCGGCGTGCACACGGGGCTGCTCACGGTCGCGAAGAACCAGGACCAGCTCGCGACGGTGCTCGGGCACGAGGTGGCGCACGTGGTCGCGCGCCACAGCGGCGAGCGCGTGTCCGACCAGATCGCGGTGCAGGGCGGCGCGCAGCTCGCCGGCGCGGTGCTCGGCGCGGCCGGCGACCCGTCGAGCCCGCTGCACGCGATCTCGATGGCCGCGCTCGGCGTCGGCGCGCAGGGCGTCGTGTTGAAGGTCAGCCGCACGCACGAGAGCGAGGCCGACGTGCTCGGCCTCCAGTACATGGCGCGCGCCGGCTTCGACCCGCGCCAGAGCGTGCCGCTGTGGCAGAACATGGCCGCCGCCGGCGGCTCGCGAGCGCCCGAGTTCCTGTCGACGCACCCGCACCCGGAGACGCGCATCGCCGAGCTCGAGCGGAGGATTCCCGAGTACCTGCCGCTGATGCAGCAGGCCCACGCACAGGGCCGCCGCCCGAATTGTCGCTAGCCGCCCGCCGCGCGTGAGCCGCACCTACGACCTGCTCGCGCGCGTCTACGACACCGAGGACCACGTCGAGATCGCCGAGTCGTTCGGCGCGGCGGTGCGGCCCGCCGTGCGCGCGCGGCCGCGCGGCAGCTGGGTGCTCGACCTCGCGTGCGGAACCGGCGTGCTCGCGGCCCGGCTCGGCCGCGCGCGCGTTCCGGTCGTCGGCGTCGACGGCTCGCGCGAGATGCTGCGCGTCGCGCGCCGGCGCTGCCGCGGCCTCGCGAACGTGCGCTTCGTGCGCGCCGACCTCGCGCGCTTCCGCGTGCGCGAGCCCTGCGGCGTCGCGACGGCCTGCGGCGACGTCTTCAACCACGTGCACGAGCGGGCCGCGCTGGTGCGGATCCTGCGGCGGGTGCGCGAGAGCCTGCTGCCGGGCGGCGCGCTCGTGTTCGAGGCGTCGAACCGCTTCTGCTACGAGCACTACTGGAACGGCGTCGACTACTTCATGGAGGGCCCCGGCGGCGACCTCGCGGTGTGCTGCGAGTGGGACGCGAGGCGCCGGCTCGCGACGGTGCGGATGATCGGCTACGCGAAGGCCGGGCGCGGGCGCTGGGAGCGCGTCGAGACGACGCTCGTCGAGCGCTACCACACCGACGCCGAGCTGCGCGGCGCGCTGCACGCGGCGGGCTTCCGCCGCATCCGGCGCCGGCCGTGGAGCCCGTGGCCGGACCAGCACAGCGAGCCCGCGATCGAGCGCAACCTGTGGAGCGCCGTGAGCCCGGGATGAAGCGGCTGCGCGTGCTGCTGCTGACCCACCGCGAGCTCTACGCGCGCGCCAGCACGCGCGGCCGCGCCGAGCGCGAGGTGCTCGGCTGGCGCACCGAGTACCACGTGATGCGCGGCCTCGAGCGCCTCGGCCACCGCGTCGAGCAGCTCGGGCTCGACGCGAGCCTCGCGCCGCTGCACACGGCGCTCGAGCGCTTCGCGCCCGACGTCGTGTTCAACCTGCTGATCGAGCTGCGCGACTCGGGCGGCTTCGAGCCCCACGTCGTCGCCGCGCTCGAGGCGGCCGCGGTGCCGTACACCGGCTGCAACTCCGAGGGCCTCGTGCTGACGCGCGACAAGGCGCTGACGAAGAAGCTCCTCGGCTGGCACCGCGTGCCGGTGCCGCGCTTCGCGACCTTCCGCCGCGGGCGCCCGCGCCGGCGCGCGGCCGCGCTCGCGTTCCCGCTGATCGTCAAGCCGATCGACGAGGGCGGCTCGTACGGCATCGCGCAGGGCTCGCTCGTGCGCACGCCGGAGGCGCTGCGCCGCCGCGTCGAATGGGTGCACGCGCGCTGCCGCTGCGACGCGATCGCCGAGGAGTACGTCGAGGGCCGCGAGCTGACGGTCGGCCTGCTCGGCAACCGCCGCCCGCGCTGCCTGCCGTTGTGGGAGACCTTCTTCGACGGGCTCGCGCCCGGCGCGCCGCGCATCGCGACGCAGCGCCTGAAGTGGAATCCCGACCACCGCCGCCGCCGCGCGGTGCGCTCGGGCCCGGCGCGCCGCGTGTCCGCCGCGACGCGCGCGGCGATCGAGCGCCTCGCGCGCCGCGCGTGGAACGTGCTGCGCCTGTCGGGCTTCGCGCGCATCGACTTCCGCCTCGCCGCCGACGGCACGCCCTACGTCATCGACGTCAACGCGAACCCCGACGTCGACTTCCGCGAGGACTTCGCCCGCTCCGCTCGCCGCGCCGGCCTGCCGCCCGCCGCGCTGCTCCAGCGCATTCTCGACCTCGCGCTGCGCTACCGGCCCCACTGGGTCGAGTAGGGCGGCGCTCGGCGCCCGCGAGCCGCTGCTAGAGTGGGCGCCCCAGACGAGGAGGCAGCCATGGGCTCCGACGTGGTCCTGATCGACGATCCCGCGCCGCAGGTCCGGCGGGTCACGCTGAACCGGCCCGAGAAGCGCAACGCGCTGAACCACGCGCTGCGCGGCG